>CALMAB010000386.1 GCA_937858325.1 uncultured Acetobacteraceae bacterium | reverse complement strand
GGCGACCCCGGCCCACGCGGCGGCCATGGCGCTGCGGCACGGCCGCGCATTTGCCGCCCGCGAACGCTGGGGCGTCGATGCGATCGGGCTGCAGCTTGCCCTTCCCGGCGCGTTCGGCTGGATCGCGCCGGCCGGCGGCATGATCCTGGCGCGGGTCGCCGCCGATGAGGCGGAGGTGCTGACCTTGGCGGTAGACCCCACGGTTCAACGTCAAGGGCTTGGACGGGCGCTGTTGGAACAGACCCTGGCCACGGCACGGCAGCGTGGCGCCAATGCCATGTTCCTTGAGGTCGCGCCCGGCAACGGTTCCGGGTGCGCGCTTTACGCTGCCGCCGGCTTTGTCGCTGTCGGGTGCCGGCGGGGCTATTACCCGGACGGCGGCGACGCGCTGTTGCTGCGCCGGCCCTTGTAGCCGGCGCCGGTTCGCCCGGGCAGCCCTCGGCAAGGAATGGTCAGGGCGGCCCGCGGCGCAGCAACAGGTCGGTCGTTCCGTCAGAGTTATCTTTCTGGCTGACCACAACATGCCCCTGCTCGACCGCAGTCCGCGGAACGTTGCGGCGTGGTTCCTCCCCGCTCAGGTGAACCATTAACATTTGTCCAGGCGCTAGTCGGTCAAGTGCGAGGCGGGTACGGACATAGGTCATCGGGCAAACCTCGCGGGTGATGTCCAGACGCTGATATGCCGGTTGCACCGGGAGCACTTCGTCAAGCATGATTGATCCCATGTTTATTTTACAAGTCCTCTATTGCGAAGTGACGAGGTAAAACCGTATATGGTTTACTACTTACGTAACGAAGGGGTACCTATGGTTGAAGCGACGGCTAACTCGGACGTTCTTGGGCTGACAGCCCAGATCGTCTCGGCTCATGTTTCCAACAACTCGGTCGCGCCCGACGCGTTGCCGAACCTGATCCAAGAGGTCTATCGCACCCTGGCTGGAGTCGGAAAAGAACCGGCCGTACCGGACAAGCAGCAACCGGCCGTGCCGGTTAAGAAATCGGTATTTCCGGACCATATCATCTGCCTGGAAGACGGAAAGAAGCTGAAGATGCTGAAGCGTCATCTGAAAACTTCTTACAATATGACACCGGAGCAGTATCGGGAAAAGTGGCAATTGCCACCAGACTATCCAATGGTGGCCCCGAACTATGCACGGCACCGCTCCTCGCTTGCGAAGAAGATCGGCCTGGGCACCAAGCCCCGCGCACGTTAGGGCGGATTCCGTACGGTTTGGCTCAAGCAACACGCTCTCGCGATTGACGCGGTGGGCGGTGGTTTCTGCACGGACCGTTGCGTCCGTGCAGATGATGCTTGAACGGGACAGGCTTGCGTCGTCAGGACTGGCGCCGAAAGGTCGTGGCGGTGACGGGATGTCGGGATTCGACAGACGGCGCCTACATCGGCTACGCCGGAAACCGTGATTTGGATGACGGACCCAACTAATCGCGCTCCTGGGCCGCCGGGTCGGCAGCCTCGCGTCCTGCCGTCTAGACTGTGCGCGCACCGTTGCGTCGTTCGGAGGAGCGTGACGGCGCGCCAGTTCGGGAAGGGCGTGCATTGCGGCCTTGTCGTCTCCGGGACATCCGTGGCGCAGAAACGGTCGGTAGTGGCGGAAACGCCACAGTGAACGGCTCTTGGCATGACGCCGCCGCAGAGACCGATTGGCGGGAGTCCAAGTTCTCAAGCATGGTTGCCTGATGGCGCCGGCCTCATGACAGACCTTCGGCCCTTGCAGCTTCCGGCCAGCGCCCAGGGCTTCGGGGAGTTGCGTGCGGGCAACCTCGGCGTCCGCATCGCATCAACGCGGAGCGAGGTGGATGCCGCCCTGGCCCTGCGCTACCGCGTCTTCTTCGAGGAGATGGGCGCCATCCCGGATCAGGTCGCCCGGCAAAGCCGGCGGGACCAGGACGCTTACGACGCGGTTGCGGAACACCTGCTGGTGATCGACCACGGGATCGGGTCGGGTCCGGAAGCGGTTGTCGGCACCTATCGGTTGATCCAGCAGGCCGGCGCGGATGCCGTGGGCGACTTCTACTCGGCCGCCGAGTATGACATCGGGCCGATTATCAACTTCCCCGGCCAAATCCTGGAACTCGGACGCTCCTGCGTCGATGCCCGGTATCGCGGCCGGGCGGTGATGCAGCTGCTGTGGCGCGGTATCACCGCCTACGTGTTCCACAACCAGATCGCGCTGCTGTTCGGCTGCGCCAGCCTGCCCGGCACCGACCCGGACGCGCTGGCGACCGAGCTCACCTACCTGTATGGCCACCACCTCGCGCCTCCGGCCCTGTGCCCCCGGGCACGGCGGGAACGGTATATCGACATGCGCCGCCTCGACCCCGCCTCCATCGATCCCCGCCGCGCCAGCCAGATGCTGCCGCCGCTGATCAAGGGCTACTTGCGGGCCGGCGCGTTCGTCGGCGATGGCGCGGTGGTCGATCCGGAGTTCAATACGACCGATGTGGCCATCATCGTGAAGACCGACATGATCACCGATAAGTACTACCGGCACTACGAACGCCAAAGCCGTGACCTGCCGGACTGACGCGGAACGTTTGACCCGGCGTCCGCAACCCGATTTGGACCGATGTTCATGGACGTGATCATGACCGCGCCCCGCCTGGCGCTGGCGGCGGTCGCCCTGATCGAGGGCGCGGGTGGACGCCTGCACTACATGGCCCCGTTCCCCTCGGCGACGGAGGTGGCGGCGCTTGCAGCACAGGTGCAGCCGGTCGCCATCCTGTCCCGCCAGGGGCCGGTCACGGCGGCGGTGATGGACGCGGCGCCGGGCTTGCGCATCGTTGCCCGGCACGGCGTGGGCGTGGATGACGTCGATGTCGCCGAAGCGCAGCGCCGCGGCGTCGTCGTCACCCGTGCGCCCGGGTCCAACACGCAGGCGGTGGCCGAGCACGCGGTGGCGCTGCTGCTGGCCTTGGCCAAGGACCTGCCGCTGCTTTCGGCGGAGGTGGCGGGCGGCGCTTGGCGCAAGGCGGAGACCAAGGTGCGGGACGTGGCCGGGCTGCGCCTGGGGCTGGTCGGCTGCGGCGCCATCGGGCAGGCCGTCGCGCGCCTGGCCGCCGCGTTCGGCATGTCGGTCGCGGCCTACGATCCGGCCCTGCCGGACGGATCGGGCATCGAAGCCGTGGCGAGCTTGCACGCGTTGCTCGCACGCTCGGACG
>CALMAB010000385.1 GCA_937858325.1 uncultured Acetobacteraceae bacterium | reverse complement strand
CGCGTGCGCATGACGGCCGGCTCCCGCACCTGGAGCGGCACCGTCGTGGCGCTCGGCGCGGCGCTCGACCCGCAGGCGCGGACGCTTCCGGCCCGCATCCAGATCGCCAACGCCGACGGCGCGCTGCGCTCCGGCATGTTCGTGGAGGTGGTGCTGACCAGCGACCGCGGCCGAAACGACGTGGTGGTGCCCTCCGCCGCCGTGCAAACGGTGGGCAACAAGCGCGTCGCCTTCGTGCCGCTCGGCGGCGGGCGGTTCGGGAGCCACGAGCTGACCTTGGGCGTCGAGCGCCAGGACTGGACCGAGGTGCGCGCCGGGCTGGCGGCCGGGGACGAGGTGGTGACGCAGGGCAGCTTCGAGCTGAAGACCCTGCTGCAGAAGGCCATGCTGGACGACGGGGGATAGCGAGGATGCAAGGCTTCTTCGAGGCGCTGGTCCGCCGCCGCTGGCTCGTCATGGTGCTGGCGCTCGCCGTGGTGGCCGGGGGCTGGCTCAACCTGCGCCAGCTCGCGATCGACGCGGTGCCCGACATCTCGCCCAAGCAGGTCATGGTGCTGACGGAGGCGACGGGGCTGGGGCCGCTGGAGGTGGAGCGGCTGGTGTCCTTTCCCATCGAGACCGCCGTGGCCGGGCTGCCGCTGCTGCAGGGCGTGCGGTCCACCTCCCGCTTCGGGCTGTCGGCGGTCTATGTGACGTTCGAGGACGGCGCCGACGTGCAGGCCGCCCGCGCCCAGGTCGTGGAACGATTGCAGCAGGCGCAGGCGATGCTGCCGCCCGGCGTCGGCACGCCGTCGCTCGGGCCGTTCGCCACGGGCCTGGGCGAGATCCTGGAGTTCGAGCTGCGCGGCCCCGGCTTCACGCCGATGGAGCTGTACCAGATGCTGCAATGGCGCATCGTGCCGCAACTGCGCCTGGTGCCCGGCATCACCGACGTGAACATCTACGGCGGCGCCCTGCAAACCTATGAGGTGCAGGTGAACCCGGACCGGCTGCGCGCCCAGGGGATCACGCTGCCCCAGCTTTATGCCGCCATCGAGGCCAACAACGCCACCCGCGGCGGCGCGTCCATCAACCATGGCGATGAGCAGCAGGTCGTGCGCGGCCTGGCGCTGGCGCAAACCGTGGGCGACATCGCCGCCATCGTGCTGAAAGCGGCGCCGGGCGGCATCCCGGTCACGGTGGGCGACGTGGCGGAGGTGCGGATGGCGCCCAAGGCGCGGCTGGGCGCGGTCACGCATGACGGAGAAGGCGAGACGATCCTGGGCGTCGCCGACATGCAGTTCGGCTTGAACGCCAGCGAGGTGCTGCCGGGGCTGAAAGACGGCATCGCCAAGGTCCAGGCGACCTTGCCGCCGGGCGTGGAGATCAGGGTGTTCTACGACCGCTCCGACCTGATCGGTCGGGCGATCCGCACCGTCGCGCACAACCTGGGCGAGGGCGCGCTGCTGGTGGTGGCGATCCTGCTGCTGATGCTGGGCAACATCCGCGCCGGGCTGATCGTGGCCACCGTAATCCCGGTGTCCATGATGATGGCGTTCGCGGGGATGCGGGCGCTGGGCATCTCCGGCAACCTGATGAGCCTCGGCGCGCTCGACTTCGGCCTGATCGTGGACGGCGCGGTGGTGCTGGTGGAGAACGTGCTGCGGCGCCAGGCCGGGGCCAAGCCGGGGGAAGGCCAGGACCCCGTGACGGTCGTGCCCGGCGCCGCGGCGGAGGTGGCGCGGCCGGTCATCTTCTCCGTCGTCATCATCACGCTGGTTTACCTGCCGGTGCTGTCTCTGCAGGACATCGAGGGCAAGACCTTCCGCCCCATGGCGCTGACCGTCATGCTGGCGCTGGTCAGCGCGCTGCTCGTCACGATGCTGGTCACGCCGGCGATGGCGGCCAGCTTCCTGGGACCGAAAGGGTCGGAGCGGGACACATGGGTCGTGCGCGGCGCGCGGCGCGGCTACACGCCGGTGCTGCGCCGGGCGATGGCGCACCCCTGGCTCACCGCTGGGGTGGCGGCGGCGCTGTTCGGGGTGTCGGTGTTCTTCGGCACCCGGCTGGGGGGAGAGTTCATCCCGCAGCTCAGCGAGGGGGCAATCGTCGTCACCTCCAACAAGCCGCCGAGCATCAACCTCGACGCCTCGCTGCGCATCGTGACCGAGATCGAAAAGGTGCTGCGCGGCTTCCCGGACGTGCAGACGGTGGTGTCGCAGACCGGCAGCGCCGCCGTGCCCACCGACCCGATGGGGGTGCAGAGCACCGACACCTACGTGATCCTGAAGCCGCAGGCGGAGTGGACCACGGCCAAGACCCAGGCCGGCATCGCGAGCGCCATGGAGGAGAAGGTCAAGGCGGCGGTGCCCGGCGTGTCGCTGGAGCTGTCGCAGCCGATCCAGATGCGGATGGACGACCTGCTGCAGGGCGTGCGCTCCGACGTGGCGCTGGCGATCTACGGGGAGGACCTGGACACGCTGGGCCGGCTCGCGGACCAGGCGGTGCAGGTCGTCAAGGGCGTGCAGGGCGCCGCCGACGTGCGGTCGGAGCAGGAAGGCACGCTGCCGGCGGTGACGATCCGGCTGGACCGCGCGCGCCTGGCACGGCTGGGCCTGAACGCGTCGGACGCGCTGGCGACCGTGGAAGCGGTGGGCGGCCGGCCAGTGGGGCTGGTCTACGGCGCGGACGACACCCAAACGCCCATTCTCGTGCGGCTCGCGCCGGGTGCGCGGGCCGACGTGCAGGCGGTGCGCGACTTGCCGGTGGGCCTGGCCAACGGGAGCGCCGTGCCGCTGTCGGCGGTGGCCGAGGTCAGCGTGTCGGACGGTCCGTCCCAGGTCATGCGCGACAAGCTGCAGCGCCGGGCCGCGGTGGACATCAACGTGCGCGGGCGCGACGTGCAGAGCTTCGTGGCCGAGGTGCAGAAGGCGGTGGCGGACAAGGTGAAGCTGCCCACCGGCTACAGCCTGGACTGGAGCGGCACGTTCCAGAACCTGCAAAGCGCCAGCGCCAGGCTCGCTATCGTCGTGCCCGGCGTGCTGCTGCTGATCTTCCTGCTGCTGTATCTCAACTTCGGCAGCCTGCGCCTGTCGGCGCTGATCTTCCTGAACGTGCCGATGGCGGCGACGGGCGGCATCGCGGCGCTGCTGCTGCGCGGGATGCCGTTCAGCGTGACGGCGGGGATCGGCTTCATCTCCACCTTTGGGATCGCGATCCTGGATGGTGTGGTGCTGGCCAGCTACATCCAGGAGGAGCGGGACGGGGGCCGCAAGGCCGCGGACGCGGCCCAGGATGCGGCGGAGAAGCGGCTGCGCCCGGTGCTGACAACGGCGCTGGTGGCGTCCATCGGGTTCCTGCCCATGGCGGTGTCCACCAGCGCGGGCGCGGAGGTGCAGCGGCCGCTGGCCACCGTGGTCATCGGCGGGCTGGTGACGGCGACGCTGCTGACGCTGCTTGTGCTGCCGGCGCTGTATCCCCTGGTGATGAATGCGGAGGCGCCGTCATGGGCAGGGATCAAGGGCCGACTCGGGCGGAAGCCACGCAAGCAACCGGCAGAGTGATTTCGTGCTGCTTTACTTCATCACCGGCGCCATCTTCGCGAGGGATTTAACATCATTGCCGCGCCATTGCGAGTTCTTGGCGATGCTGTCGAACGCCACGCTGATCTTGAACAGATGGTATTTGCCCTCACGGCCATACGGATGGCCGCGGGCCAGCAGTTCGGCCAACTCTGCCTTGTTCATGGGCTGAAAGCTGCGGACCGCCTCGAAGGCTCGGTCGAGGTCGCGCTACTTCTCGGGCTTAACCTTGGTCATCTATCAGTTTTCAGCCTGATGCGGTCCATAAGGCTGATATGGGCAGGGCGGACTGGAGTAGGCCAGCGATGCGTCAAAGCCCTCGGGTGAACCACGAGGTGCGGCTGCGGGCGACCTTGCGAGGCTGATCGCGCGGCGGCTTGGCCTCGGCAGGCAAGGGATGGCGGCTTGCGTCTCCCCCAGCCCGTTCGAGGTTGCCCAGCAGAGGGCCAACGCCATGACCAGGACGGGCCTGGCCAAGCGGTCGGCACCAGCCGAACAGACCCGCATTGGCGGAGATCGCACGGGCGGCGCCGTCCGGAGACATCGGCATGGTGGCGACCGCCATATCCGGCTGCTCGCGGTGCAAGTCGATATCGACAACGGCCGCCTCGGGATGGTTCATCAGCTGCTCCCGTGAGGCGAGGGGCCGGCGGCTCGGAAAGCGCTGACGCCAGGATTGGATGCGATGCCTGGCGTGTCAATCGGCTTCCGCGAGCCGGCCAACTGACTAACTCCTGACCGCGATCCCATATGCCTTCGATTGCATGGTGATCCTGCTGCGCGACGCCGGCCGAGCCGAAAGCCTGATGCGGGACCCCGTGGCGAGCATCCGGGCGGCGTTCATGGGCGGTCCCGCGGCTTGAGTCAGGCCGACAAGAACCCGCCGGCCGCCGCCACGAATGCCGCCGTGTCCTGCAGTTGCGGCACGTGCGCCAGGCCGGGCAATTCGCGGAACGACGCGTCCGGCAGCAGCGCCGCCAGGTCCCGGGCCATGGCCGGGGGCGTGGCCTCGTCAAGCTCGCCCGCCAGAACCAGCACGGGGATGCGCAATTCGCGCACGGCGTCGCGTAGGTCCAGCGCCGCCAAGGCGTTGCAGGCGGCGATGAACATCGCGGGGTTTGTGGCCAGGAACCGCTCCCGCCGTTCGGCGAGCAGGGCCGGGTTGGCCTTTTGGAAGGCGGGGGAAAACAGGCGGCGCATGGCCGTGTCGGCGATGGCCGCCAGGCCCTTGCCCGACGCCGCTGCCGCCATTCCGCGGAAAGCGGCGCGGCCCGGCTCGTCGAACGCAGCACCGGTGCCGGCCAGCAGGAGGCGGCTGACCAGGGCGGGGTGCCGCAGCGCCAGCACCAACGCCACGAAGCTGCCGTAGCCGTTGCCGATGACGGCGACGGGGCCGCCCGCTTCCCCGATGGCCAGGGCCAACCGGTCTGCAACCGGCCCCAGCCCTGCGTCCACCGGCGCCGAGCCGCCGAACCCCGGCAGGTCCGGGACCGTCATGCGCTGATCGCCCGACAGCGCCGCCGCCAGCGGCAGGCAACTGCCGGCGTCGGCGAGCAGGGAATGCAACACCCAGACCGGCGGCCCATCCCCGGCGACAAACGCCGCAACCGTGCCGCCGGCAAAATGGTGGTTCATGCGCCCTTGCCCCTCCCGTATTGCGCCCACGCCCTACCACGCGGCCGGGCGGCGGGCCAGGACGCGCCCGCCGCGCACCCGGCGTTGCGGCCCGGCGACGATGCGGCCATCCTGGCGCGGACGGAGCACGCCTGCGAGAACGCGGCCCGGGATGGAGGGAACAGCGATGACCGCAGGAGCAAGCGTGAACGCCGGGGCGCGGCTGGACCGGCTGCCGGTCTCGGCCTTCCACCGCCGCATCCTGCGGCTGATCGGCCTCGGCATGTTCTTCGACGGCTTCGACATCTACCTGGGCGCCGCGGTGCTGGGGGCCACGCTGCGGTCGGGCTTCTCGACGCTTGGAGAGAACGCGGCCTTCGTGTCCAGCACGTTCCTCGGCATGATGCTCGGCTCGCTCTTGACGGGGTTCCTGGGGGACCGCCTCGGGCGGCGCTTCACCTACCAGGCCAACCTGGCGGTGTTCGGGCTGGCGTCGCTCGCCGCGGCGTTTGCGCCCAGCATGGCGGCGCTGATCGCGCTGCGCTTCGTCATGGGCCTGGGGCTGGGGGCGGAGAACGTGGTGGGCTATTCCACGATGACCGAATTTGTGCCGCCGGCGCAGCGGGGGCGTTGGCTGGGGCTGGTCGCGGTGTTCGTCG
>CALMAB010000384.1 GCA_937858325.1 uncultured Acetobacteraceae bacterium | reverse complement strand
GCCCGTTGGTCGAGCCGCCGAGATGGCCACGGCCGGCGGGCCGCGCCCGAGCGAGCTACTGACCCCGGCGGCGTTCCGCAACGCGCAGGTGGTGCTGCAGGCCATCGGCGGCTCCACCAACGGGCTGATCCACCTGACCGCCATCGCGAACCGCACGCCGCACCGGATCGACCTGGAGGCCTTCGACGCGCTCGGGCGCGAGGTCCCGGTGCTCGTGGACCTGAAGCCGTCCGGCGACCACTACATGGAGCATTTCCACCACGTCGGGGGCGTGCCGCGGCTTCTGGCGGAGCTGGGCAACCTGATCGACCTCGACGCCCGCACGGTCGGCGGCGGGACCCTGCGCGACGTGGCGGCGGCTGCCGAGCAGGTGCCGGGCCAGACCGTGATCCGCCCGCGGCACGACCCGATCAAGCCGGTGGGCGCGATGGCGGTGCTGCGCGGCAACCTCGCGCCGCGCGGGGCGGTGATCAAGCATTCCGCCGCAACGCCGCGCCTGCTGCAGCACACCGGGCGGGCGGTGGTGTTCGACTCCATCCCCGACATGGCGGCGCGGATCGACGACCCGGCGCTCGATTTCAGGCCGGACGACGTGCTGGTGCTGCGCAATGCGGGGCCGAAGGGCGCACCGGGAATGCCGGAAGCGGGCTACCTGCCGATCCCGAAGCAGCTCGGCCGTCAGGGGGTGAAAGACATGGTGCGCATTTCGGACGCCCGGATGAGCGGCACCGCCTTCGGCACGATCGTGCTGCACATCACGCCCGAAAGCGCCGTGGGCGGGCCGCTGGCGCTGGTGCAGTCAGGCGACCTGATCCGGCTCGATGTGGCCGGGCGGCGGATCGACCTTTTGGTGGACGACGCGGAACTGGCCCGGCGCCAGGCCCTGCTCGCGCCGCCAGCTCGACCGAATTGGGCGCGGCGGGGCTACGCCTCGCTGTTCCACGACACGGTATTGCAAGCCGACGAGGGGTGTGATTTCGACTTCATGCGACGGGCACCGCCGGGCTGAACACCGCTACATCGTCGCGCCGATCACCCATGGCGCGAACTCCGCCCCGCCCGCGTCGAACGACTCGCTCTTGGTGCGCTCCCCGCTCGCCGTGCGGATCATGGTCTCAAAGATGCGCTGACCGCACTCCTGCACCGTCTCGTCGCCGTCCAGGATCGTGCCGCAGTTGATGTCCATGTCGTCTTCCATGCGCTGGAACATCGGCGTGTTGGTCGCGAGCTTGATGGACGGCGACGGCTTGCAGCCGAACACGCTGCCGCGCCCGGTGGTGAAGCACACGAGGTTCGCGCCGCCCGCCACCTGGCCCGTCGCCGCCACCGGATCGTAGCCCGGCGTGTCCATGAACACGAAGCCACGCGCCGTCACCGGCTCGGCGTAGCGCACCACGTCCACCAGGTTGGTGGTGCCGGCCTTGGCCATGGCGCCCAGCGACTTCTCCAGGATGGTGGTCAGGCCGCCGGCCTTGTTGCCGGGGCTGGGGTTCGCGTTCATCTCGGCGCCTTCGCGGGCCGTGTACTCTTCCCACCAGCGCATCAGGCCGACCAGCTTCTCGCCGACCTCCTGGCTCACCGCGCGCCGGGTCAGCAGGTGCTCGGCGCCGTAGGTTTCCGGCGTTTCCGACAGGATCACGGTGCCGCCATGGCGCACCAGCAGGTCGCTTGCCGCGCCGAGCGCCGGGTTGGCCGACACGCCGGAATACCCGTCCGACCCGCCGCATTGCAGCGCCACTGTCAGCTCGCCGACCGGCACCGGCTCGCGCCGCACCTCGTTGCTTTCGGCCAGCACCTCGTGCACGAAGGCGACCGCGGCCTCCACCGTCTTGCGGGTGCCGCCCATGCTCTGGATGTCCATGTTGCGGATGCGCCCGGCCAGGCGCTGCTCTTCCAGCAGCCCGGCGATCTGGTTCACCTCGCAGCCGAGGCCCAGCACCACGACGTGGCTGAAGTTCACGTGCCGCGCGTAGCCCGCCAGCGTGCGGCGCAGCAGGCGCAGCGGCTCCCCGTCCGTCATGCCGCAGCCGGTCTTATGCGTCAGCGCCACCACGCCATCGACGTTCGGATACGCCGCCAGCGGGTCGTGCCCGGTGAAGGGGTTGCGCTTGAACACGTCCGCCACCAGCCCGGCCACGTGGGCGCTGCAGTTCACCGAGGTCAGGATGCCGATGTAGTTCCGCGTGGCGACCCGGCCGTCCGGGCGGCGGATGCCGGAGAAGGTCAGCCCCTCGTTCGCCATCGGCGTGGGCCGGGCGTCCTGGCTGTACGCGTAGTCCTTGTCGAAATCGCCCATGCCGCAGTTATGCACGTGGACGTGGGCGCCGGGCGCGATGGGCTGAGTGGCAAAGCCGATGATCTGGCCGTAACGCTGGATCGCCTCGCCCTCCGCCAGCGCGCGCACCGCGACCTTGTGCCCGGCCGGGATGCGTTCGGCGGCCGTGACGTCCGGCGCGACCTCCGCGCCCGGCAGCAGGGGGGCGCGGGCGATCACCACCGCATCCTGGGGGTGCAGGCGGATCACGGGTGTCGGC
>CALMAB010000383.1 GCA_937858325.1 uncultured Acetobacteraceae bacterium | reverse complement strand
CATGGCGTCCCGTAGGGGATTCGAACCCCTGTTACCGCCGTGAGAGGGCGGTGTCCTAGGCCTCTAGACGAACAGGACGTGGCCGAAGGGCTAACTAGGGCAGGCGCCGCGGGGAATCAAGCGCCTTTCGTCGTGGCTTTTGGGGCGGCTTTGCGCCGGGCCGCGTCGCGCCTTCCGGTGCGGCACGCGTCGGAGCAGAAACGCACCTCCTCCCACGACGCTACCCACTTCTTGCGCCAAGCGAACGGGCGTCCGCAAGCTGCGCACAGCTTGGTCGGCAGGTTCGGCTTCTTGTGCGCCATCAGCGGGCCAGCGCCACATGGCCCAGCACGCGACCGGACTTCAAATCCACCAGAACCACGCGGTCGGGGCCACCGCCCGCAAGCTGCACCGCGATCCGGTCGGCCACGGCCGAGGCGCCGGCGATGCGCGTGCCCGGCGGCTCGTCAAGCATGACCCTGGCAATCGGCGCGGATGCGGCCGACATGCGTTGGGCGAGCACGACGAACAGGCCCACCGTGCCGACCACGATCAGGACCCCCATGACGACAACCGCGGCTTTCAATGCGCCCAACGCCCAAACCCCTCCGATCCACCCTTTGCCGGCAGCGATCCAGGTCGTCGCCGGCCCGAGCGCGGTTGGGCAGCGGACGGACCGGTTCCTGGCGGACGCCATCGGCACGTTGTCGCGCTCCCGCGTCAAGTCCCTGATGCAGGACGGCGCCGTGCTGCGAAACAACGTGGCCCTTCGCGACCCCGCCGAACCCGTGCGGCCCGGCGCGATCTTCGTGGTGCAGCCCCCGGCCGCCATCGCCGCCCGGCCGGCGCCCCAACCCATCCCGTTCGAAATCCTGCACGAAGATGCGGACCTGATCGTGCTCGACAAGCCCGCCGGGCTGGTGGTGCATCCGGCGCCGGGCAACGAGGACGGCACGCTGGTCAACGCCCTCTTGGCGCATTGCGGCGACAGCCTGCCCGGCATCGGCGGCGAGCGGCGGCCCGGCATCGTGCATCGGCTCGACAAGGACACCACGGGCGTCATGGTGATCGCCAAGACGGAGCAGGCATTGGCCAAGCTGTCCGCCGCCTTCGCCGCCCGCGACATCGACCGCGCCTACCACGCCCTGGTCTGGGGCGTGCCCAATCCACCCATTGGCGAGATCGAGGGCGCCATCGGGCGGGACCCGCGGGAGCGCAAGCGCATGGCCGTGGTGGCACGGGGCGGCAAGCCTGCCTTGACCCGGTACCGCACCCGGCGCACCTGGCCGGCATCCGTCGCCCTTGTCGAGTGCCTGCTGGCGACGGGGCGCACGCACCAGATCCGCGTTCACCTGGCCAGCGCCGGGCATCCCGTGGTGGGCGACCCTGTATATCTCCGCCGGGCGCCGGCCGCCGCGAAGACGATGGCTGGTCCCGCGCGTGCCGCCCTGCTCGACTTTCCGCGGCAAGCCCTGCACGCGGCCCGGCTCGGCTTCGCCCACCCGCGCACAGGACGGCCGCTGCTCTTCGAGCGACCGATACCCGCCGACATGGCAGCCTTGCTGGAGGCGCTGGATCGTTAGGCCGGGAACCCCGAGCATTTCTTGACAGGACCTGGCAGGTCCTGTATAACCACAGGACTTGGCGTGGCGGGCGTGCCGCGTCGGGGCCTGTCCAGTTTGATCATCGCTTCGGGGTGGTCTCTGGGACGTGATGGTGATCCCCGCGCCTATCTTCAATTCCGCCGCAACCGATTATGTCGCAATGCCGTATAGGGTTGGGACAGATCACCGAGGCGAGAGAGGCCCTACATGGCTGCTGCCATCATCAATGTTGCCCCTGAAGGCAATCTATCGCGGTATCTACAAGAAATCCGCAAGTTCCCGATGCTCGCTCCGGAGGAAGAGCTGGAGCTGTCGCGCCGTTGGCGTGACCACGAGGATATGGGCGCCGCCCATCAACTCGTCACGTCACATCTGCGTTTGGTTGCCAAGATCGCCATGGGCTACCGCGGCTACGGCCTGCCGGTGGGCGAATTGATCAGCGAGGGCAACGTCGGCATGATGCAGGCGGTCAAGCGGTTCGACCCGGATCGTGGCTTCCGCCTGGCGACCTACGCGATGTGGTGGATACGGGCGGCCATCCAGGAGTATATCCTGCACAGCTGGTCGCTGGTGAAGATGGGCACCACGGCCGCGCAGAAGAAGCTGTTCTTTAACCTGCGCCGCCTCAAAGGTCAGATGCAGGCCATCGAGGACGGCGACCTGCAGCCGGAGCAAGTGGCGAAGATCGCCCGTATGCTCGCGGTGCCGGAGCAGGACGTGGTCAGCATGAACCGCCGCCTGGCCGCGCCGGACAACAGCCTGAACGCCCCCGTCCGCGCCGACAGCGAAGGCGAGTGGCAGGATTGGCTGGTGGACGAGAGCGACAGCCAGGAGGCCGCGCTGGCCGACCGCGAGGAGCTGAGCGGACGCAAGGCGTTGCTGAGCGGCGCCTTGAAGACGCTGAACGAGCGCGAGCGGCACATCTTGATCGAGCGGCGGCTGAAGGACAACCCGACGACGCTGGAGGACCTGTCGCAGCAGTATGGCATCTCCCGTGAGCGGGTGCGGCAGATCGAGGTGCGCGCCTTTGAGAAGCTGCAAAAGGCCATGAAGACCCAGGTTGCCGAGCGCCGCATGGCGACGCAGCAGGCGGCCTGAGCGTGACGCCGCCCCGCATGGCCTGCGGGGCGGCCTAGCTTTCGAACGGGTCGCGCATCAGGATGGTGTCGTCCCGTTCCGGACTGGTGGAGAGCAGCGTCACCGGCGTTTCCACCAACTCCTCGATCCGGCGCACATACTTGATCGCCTGGGCAGGCAGCGCTGCCCAGGACCGTGCGCCGCGGGTCGATCCAGTCCAACCCTCAATCGTCTCGTAGATCGGCTTGGCGGTGGCCTGGGCCGCTTGTCCCGCCGGAAGATGGCCCAGCCGCTTCCCGTCGATCTCATAGCCGACCCCGATCTTCAATTCCGCCATGCCATCCAGCACGTCGAGCTTGGTGAGCGCCAAGCCCTGGATGCCGCCCACCTTGACGGCCTGACGGACCAGCGCCGCGTCGAACCAGCCGCAGCGGCGCGGGCGGCCCGTCACCGTGCCAAACTCGTGCCCACGGGTGCCGAGCTGGCGCCCGGTCTCGTCGTGCAGCTCCGTCGGGAACGGCCCAGCGCCCACGCGCGTCGAGTAGGCCTTGGCGATGCCCAGCACGAAGCCGATCACCGCCGGGCCAACCCCTGACCCGGCCGCCGCGGTCGCGGCAATCGTGTTGCTGCTGGTCACGAAAGGATAGGTCCCGTGGTCCACGTCCAGCCTCACCGCCTGCGCGCCCTCGA
>CALMAB010000382.1 GCA_937858325.1 uncultured Acetobacteraceae bacterium | reverse complement strand
TCAGTGTCAATCGGCGTGCAAATCTGCCCCCTATCGGCGTGCAAAGTTGACCCTTGTGATTTGAGGGCATCTGTCAGTCGCGGCCGAACTCGCGCGGCGGTTCGACGGCCTGGGGTTCGTCGAGGTCGAGGTCGCAGATCCTGTGCAACGCCTCGGCTGTAGCGCTGTCCTGCAGGCTGTCCGGCAAGGCATCGAGCCACGTGGCATACTGGGCTTGCAGCTCCGCCAGTTCAGCGACGGCGTCGTGCCAGCGTCGGGCACGGCTGCGGTGGTCGGTTGGGCGGCGGGTGCGGATCACCGGCGTGGCGGTTGCCCGCGCGGCGCGGTAGCGGGCCTGGCGTTCGGCAGCGGTCATGGCCATCTCGCCGATCGGCTTGCGCGGCATGGGCTGTTCCCCATCGTGACGTGACGATACCAGGTGGGCGGGCAGGCCGGCTCAGGCGCGGGTCTTCATGCGCCAGCTGGCGTTGCCGGTCTCGATGATGTCGCAGTGGTGCGTCAGCCGGTCGAGCAGGGCGGTGGCCATCTTGGCGTCGCCGAACACCGTCGGCCACTCGGCAAAGTCGAGGTTGGTGGTGACCATCACGGAGGTGCGCTCGTAGAGCCGGCTGATCAGGTGAAACAGCAGCTGGCCGCCGGACTGCGCAAACGGCAAGTAGCCCAGTTCGTCCAGCACCACGAGGTCCAGCCGGGTCAGCATGTCGGCGATCTTGCCCGCCCGCCCCGTCTTGCTTTCGGCTTCGAGCTGGTTGACCAAGTCCGCCACGGGGTAGAACCGGCAGCGTGCCCCGGCACGGATGCAACTGCGCGCGATGGCAACCGCGAGGTGGCTCTTGCCGGTCCCGGTGCCGCCGACCAGCACTGTGTTGCGCTGCTGACCGAGAAACGTGCCGACTGCCAGCTCGCGCACCAGGCCCTCGTTGATCGGGCTGCCGTCAAAGTCGAAGTCGGCCAGCTCCTTGGCCAGTGGCAGCTTGGCGGCGCCCACCTGGTAGCGGATGGAGCGTGCGTGCTTCTCTGCGATCTCGGCCCCCAACAGGTCGCCGATGATCTGCTGGGCCGGGTGCTGGCGCTTGATCCCGTTGGCCAGCACGTCGTCAAACGCCCGGCGCATGCCGAGCAGCTTGAGTTCGGCCATGATCTCCATGATCTCATGCCGTTCCATGGGGCATCCTCCTCAGGGTGTCGTAGCGGGCGCAGTCGGCAACCGGCTGCTGGCGCAGCACCAGCGCGTCCGGCACGGCAATGGCGGGGGGTGGTTCAGGCTGGCGCTGGCGCGACAGCGCGTTGAGCACCACGTCGCTGCTGCACAAGCCGGCCCCGAGAGCCTCCGAACAGGCCGCCTCCACTGCCGGCAGCCCGTCCGTCAGCGCCGCGGACAGGATCTTGACCATCTGGCGGTCACCGTCCGGGGCACCTTTCAGCTTCTGCCGCACCCGGCCAAGCGCGCCCGGCAGCACCCAATCCTTGAACGGTGCGCCGTTGCGCATCGCGCCGGGCTTGCGCGCCAGCACCGGGATGTAGTGCCAGGGGTCGTAGACCGTCTGCTCGCGGCCAAAGCAGCGGTCGTGGCTGGCGATGACGCCGCCATCCTGGCGCACCACGATGCGATCCGCATAGGCATGCACCTCGACCGGCCGGCCGACGGCCTGGGCCATGACCGAGGAGCGGTTCTTGTTGAACTGCACGAGGCAGGTCTTGGACACCGACGCCGCCCGGGCGTGGAAACCGTCGAACGGGGCCACATGGGGCACAAGGCTCGGCCGCTCGGCCTCGAACATCTCCCATACGGGGCTGTCGCGCCGCTCCGGATGCGGGTGGCCCTTGGCGTAACTGACGCACTGCTCCAGCAGCCAGGCATTCAGCTCCGTGAAGCCTGCGAAGTGCAGCCGCGGCTTGAAGAACCGTTCGCGCACCACGCCCACCTGGTTCTCGACCCGGCCTTTCTTTCAGCCCGCTGCCGGCGTGCAAGCGGTTGGCTCGACCAGGTGGTGGCTGCACATCTGCAGGAAACGCCGGTTGAACACCCGCTCGCGTCCCACGAACACCGCGTCTACCGCGGTGCGCATGTTGTCGTGGATGCCGCGCTGGCAGGTGCCGCGGAAGAACGCGAACGCCTTGCCGTGGGCGTCGAACACCATCTCCTGCGTTTCGCGCGGGTAGGCCCGCACAAACAGCATCCGGCTGTGGCACAGCCGCACCTGCGCCACCTTGATCTCGGTCGTGGCGCCCCGCAGCACCACGATCTCGTGGCTCCAGTCGAACTGATGCGCCTCGCCCGGCGCAAACGTCAGCAGCACAAACGCGTTGCTCAGTCCCGTGCCCTGCCGGCGCTTGCGCGCGGTCGCATACCGGCGCACGGCGTCGTAGCCGCCCTCATACCCGGCGCCGCGCAGGCCCTCGAAAACCCGAATCAGCCTAAGCCGCTCGCGCCGTGACAGCAGGTCGTTGGCAGCCAGGCAGCGCTCCAGCTCCTGCGTCCATTGCCCGAGCTTTGGGCGCGGCTGCACCTCACGCTCATAGGTAAAGCTGGTCTCGCCCGAGCGCAGCACTCGGCGGACCGTGTTGCGGGCGATCCCCAGCTCCCGCGAGATCGCCTGATCGTCTTGCCTTGAACAAAATGCGCCCGCCTGATCCGAGCAACCGTCTCCACAACCAGCATCTCCCCCACCACCCGAACTTGCCGGGCGGCGTCTTGCCACAGACCAGGAGGGTCAACTTTGGACGCCGATCACCCCCTCAGGGGATCAATCTTCCATGCCGATCTACACGTAGGCGATGCAGGTCATCAGGGCGTGCCGGTGCAGGCCCGTCCAGGAGCGGCCCTCGAAGTGGCCGAGCCCCAGCTCGCCCTTGAGCTGCTGGTGCGCCTGCTTGCACACCCAGCGCGCCTTGATGGCGGCGGCCAAGGCGCGCTGGGACGTGCGGGGCGGCAGGTTGGCCAGGTAGTGTTTGCGCTCGCCCGATGAGCGCCATTCGCCGACCAGCCATGCTTCCCGGCCCGGCAGGTGCCGGTTGTTGGCCCACACGGCGCCGTCCGCGACCCGGACGCGAACTGCCGCGAACCGGGCATGGAGCTTGCCCCTGGTCCCCTGCCGCCAAGTCACGCGCCGCCATGGCAGGGCAGCCAGCACGTCCTCGGCTGTTTACGGCTCCTTGTCCGGCACGTCGCCGAAACGCGTGCGTTTGCGGCTGAGCTTGCGCGCACGTCCCGCGGGCGGCACGAGTTGCACATCCCGGTCGTGGACCTTCTGGTTCCTGGCGATGCCAACGGCCCAGCGCAGCCCTCGCGCGTCCAGGCCGCGCCGGAACTCGGCACCCGTGCCATAGCCCCCGCGCAAACGCTTCGCGCTTCGCTGCACCGGCCAGCACGCAGCCGAACCGCACGCCCGCTGCCCGCACCCGGTCCAGTTCCACCAGCGCGGTCTCGCCCTTGGATCGCGGCGAGGTCGCCGCATCCGGCACGCCTGCCTTGGAGCGTCGCTCCGCGTCACCCGTCCAATCCTCGGGCAGGAACAGGCGCAAAGCCACCGGCACAGGCTCCTCGCCCTGCGCAAGCGTGAGCGACACCAGCGCCTGGCAGTTCGCCCGCTTGCCCAACTGCCCGCAAACACGGGCGCGCCACGCCGACCGACAGCGTCCCCTTCTTCGGCAAAGCAGTGTCGTCGATGACCAGATACCCGCCTGACCCTCCGACCAGCCGGTCCGCCTCATGCGCCAGCACCGCCCACAGCGGCCCGTCGTCCCAGGCCGTGCTGGCGACGAAGTGCTGCAGCTGGTCGTGCCCCGGCAAGCCAAGCCGGACCGCCATGGGCTGCAAGCTCTTGCGCTCGCCAGGCCCAAGCAGCCCGCGCACGTAGAAAGAGCGCCCACTCCCGCCGCGTTTTGCGGCCCATCACGTCCAGAAACGGCTCCAGCCAGCCGTCCAGGTCACCCAAGCCATCGCCCACGTCCGCCAGCACCCCATCCAACCACACCCATCAGAACATGGCAGCAAGGCCCTAAGCTAAAAATGCCCAGGTAGTGCTAACTACCCGTAGATCTGCGCGCGGCTCTTCGACCGATGATGAAGGTCCGACTCTCAGCGGCGCCCGCCATCAGACGGACCGTGTCTGCCATGCCGGGGCGGACCGACGCGCTGGCGCAGCCCGGCGGCGAAGAGGCGGACGGCGGTGTCGATGCGCCGTTCCCGCTCTGCGGGACCCGCGACGTCTCCGAGCAGCGCCCGAAGCTGGAGTTCGGCGGAAAGCCCGTCGATGAACACGCGTGCTGCCTCCGCCGCCTCCCGAGCCGGCAGTGCCTCTTCGTCAAACTGGTCGCGCAAATACTCCTCGACCACCGTGTAAACCGCGGTCGGGCCGTAGCGGATGAAGTCAAGCCCCGCATCGCCCAACCGCTTGGCGTCGGCAACCATCAGCCGGTGGAGATTGAGCGTCCTCTCGCTCAGCAGGAACTCCAGGAATGGCCGCCCGATGCCGGCCAGCGCGGCCTCCAGCGGCGCCGAACCGGGCGCTGCCCGCATCGCGAGCACGCCGTCTCCCGCGAAACCGGCGACGACCCTTCGGAACAGGCCCCGCTTGTCGCCGAACAGCCGGTAGATGTCGCGCTTCGACCCGCCCGTCTCGGCGACGAGCATCTCCATCGACGTGCCGGTGAAGCCATGGGTCAGGAACAGGCGCTCGGCGCTCGCGAGGATGCGCGCCGCCTGCGTCTCGGGCGTGGTCCGCTGCCGGCGAGGCCGTGGGGGGCTGGTGGTGCCCCGATCCTTCTGTTCCATTCGGAACCATCTATTGCACACGGACGGCGCAGGCCATAGATGCTAGGTAACGCTCATTACCGGAGTCGACATCATGGCCATGCAGGACCTGAAGCTGATCCGCGGCGGCACGGTCGTGACGATGGACGATGCTGCCGGCGAGCCGGCGGTCGCCGACCTCCTCGTCGAGGGAGACCGGATCGCGGCGATCGGGCCTGACCTCAGCGCACCGGGTGCCGAGGAGATCGACGCTCGCGGGCGGATCGTCTTTCCGGGGCTGATCGATGGCCACCGCCACGTCTGGCAGAGCCTCCTGCGCGGCATCGCGGTCGACTGGACGTTGGGCGAGTACATGATCGAGGTCCGCTCGATGCTCTGCGGCTGCTTCCGGCCGGAGGACGCATACGTCGCCAACCATCTGGGCGGCCTGGAGTCGCTGGCGGCCGGCATCACCACGCTGGTCGATCATTCGCACCTCCAAAAGGACCCCGAGACGTCGGACGCGCTCGCGCGCGGCCTGCTCGACAGCGGCGTCGGCGGCGTATTCTGCTACGGATTACAGAACGTGCCCGATTTCGCGCCCGGCGAACGGCCGCGTCCCGACGACGTCCGCGACCTGCTGATGCGCCAGCCGGACGACTGGCACGACGCGAACGCCGCCGCGCTGCGGGACCGGTACTTCGCCGGCGACGGCCTGCTGCGGTTCGGCGTGGCGCTGCCGGAGACGACGCCCTACCTGCCGCCCGAGGCCGCCGCCGCCTTCGGTTCGCGCG
>CALMAB010000381.1 GCA_937858325.1 uncultured Acetobacteraceae bacterium | reverse complement strand
TCCGGGCACGGAAGCCGTGGCGGCGCTTGCGGACCAGCTTGGACGGTTGATACGTGCGCTTCACGGTGAACTCCGATTTCGGTGGTGCGGCTGCGAGTCAAGGCGGATGCGCCGCTCGGCAACCGGACAACAAGCAATGCGGGCAGCCTGGCCCGGCGATTCGATGGCAGAGGCGGCTTATAAGTGGTTGCCCCGGGCCAAGTCAATGCGAGCCGGGCCGCGCGACTCTTGAACGGGGATGCCATTGGCGTCCATACAGCGCGATGATCCCGCCGCGCGTGTTCATCCCAATGGCTGGCGCCGCCTCGGCCTTCGGCGCATCGGGCGCGGTGCTGGCGCTGATGGGGGTGGGCACGCCATTCCTCCTCGCGGCGCTGGGCGCGTCGGCTTGCGTGGGCCTGGTCCTGTACGGGTTGATGCCGAGAACCGTCGCGGCGCCGGACCATGCCGCCGATGCCCAGGCCCGCATCGACACCATCGAGGCGGGCGTCGCCAGTCTTCGGCACGACCTGCGCGGCGCGCTTTCCCCGGCGCTGATCCTTTCGGACCGCCTGGTCGCCAGCAGCGACCCCGCCATCCGCAAGGCGGGAGAAGCCGTGGTGCGATCAATCGAACAAGCGTCGGCGCTCATAGCAGCGTCCAAGGCCCTGGAACCGCCTGGCGATCCGTAGCCAGCGGGAGATCACCCGTCCCGTTTTTCGGCAAATTCCACATCGCGGTGGACGTGCACGGACATCAGCAGGCCGAAGCCGAACATCGCCATCAGCATGGCCGACCCGCCGTGCGAGACCAGCGGCAGCGGCACGCCGCCCACCGGGATCGCGCCGAGCACCATGGCGAGGTTCACGAACACATACATAAAGAAATTGGTCGAAACGCCGAGCGCCAGCAGCCGTCCGTAGCGGTTGCGGCAGCGCAGCGCGATCAACATGCCCGCGCACACGATGCAGGCCAGCAGCCCCAGCACCGCCAGGCCGCCGACCAGGCCGAACTCCTCGGCCAGCGTCGTGAAGATGAAGTCGGTCTGCTTTTCCGGCAGGAAGTCGAGCTGCCCCTGCGTGCCTTGCAGGAAGCCCTTGCCCCACAGGCCGCCGGACCCCATCGCGATCTTGGATTGAATGATGTTGTAGCCGGCGCCGAGGGGGTCGCTTTCGGGATTGAGGAAGGTGGTGATCCGGGCACGCTGGTAGTCGTGCATGTGGTCGAACGCGAACCGCGCAGCGAACGGCGCCGGCAACAGGGCCAGGGCGACGGCCCACCACCGGAGCCCCGCCGCCAGGAACATGGCCGCGCCGACCAGGCCCACGATGACCGCGGTGCCCAGGTTGGGCTCCTTGAGGATCAGGCCAACCGGCAACGCAACCAGCACGGCCGGCAGTACCAAGAACAAGGGATTGCCCATCTGCGCCCAGCTTGCCCGGCGGAACCAGGCCGCCAGCGCCATGACCAGCCCGATCTTGGCAAGCTCGCTCGGCTGTACCTGCAAGCCGCCCAGCTCAAGCCAGCGCTGCGCCCCCTTGCCGACGTGGCCGATCCGCAGCACCAGGACCAGCAGCCCGACCGCCGCGCCGTACACGGGCCAGGACAGCCGCGCGACCCAGCGGATGTCGATCAGCCCGACGCCCAGCATCATGGCCAGCCCGACGCCGAAGCGCAGGAGGTGGCGGGATGCGTAAGGCTCCGGCGCGCCGCCTGCGGCGGAGTACAACGCGACGTAGCCGACCCCCGCCAAAGCACAGAGCAGCAGCACGAGCGCCCAGTTGAGCCGCCACAGCTTGGCCAGCAGCCCAAAGGACGGCTCCGCCCGGATCAGCCGCCGCGCCGCGGTCACGATCGCACTTCCGCGGTCACGATTGCCCTTCGGCCACCCGCTGCGCCGGGGCCGGCTGGCCGGCGGGGTCGCGGGTCAACGCCTCGATCATGATGTCCCGACCGAGCGGCGCCGCCGCGGCGGCGCCGGCGTTGCCGTGCTCGACCACGACCGCCACGGCGTAGCGCGGCGCGTCGTAGGGCGCGTAGCAGACGAACAAGGCGTGCGGCCGGAACTCCCAGGCGAGCTTCGCCGAGTTGAACCCGTGCTCCCGCTGGTTGCGGGACACGCGGCGCACCTGGCTGGAGCCGGTCTTGCCCGCCAACTGCATGCCCGGCAGGTTGATCCGCGCGCCCGGCGCGGTGCCGCCGCCCTCGTTCACCACCGCCCACATGCCCTCCCGCAGCAGGTGCAGCCCACGCTCCGGCAGGTCGAGCGCGGGCCAGTCGTCCGGCGCCCCGCCCTTCTGCACCACCCCGGCGACCCTGCGGGTCAGATGCGGCTGCAGCGCGCGCCCGCTGGCGATCCGCGCCACGTAGGTTGCAAGCGCCAAAGGCGTCGTCTGGATGTAGCCCTGGCCGATGCCGCAGCTGATGGTGTCGCCGATGTTCCACGCCTTGCCGTGCCCCCGGCGCCATGCGCGGGTTGGCATGAGGCCGCGCCGCGCGCCGGGCAGCTCGATCTCCAGGTCCACGCCGATGCCGAACCGGTTGGCCATGGCCGCGACGCGGTCGATGCCGGCGCGCCGGGCGACCTCGTAGAAGAACACGTCGCAGCTGTTCTTCAGCCCGCCCCGCATGTCCAGCGCGCCGTGGCCGTGCTTGCTCCAGCAATGGAAGCGCGTGTCGCCCAGGTCGAGGAAGCCCGGGCAGGTGATGCGGTCCTTGGGGCCGATGACGTTGGCCTCCAGCCCGGCCATGGCAACGACCATCTTGAACGTGCTGCCCGGCGGATACAGCCCGGCCGACGCCTTGTTGATCAGCGGCGTCCGCCGGTTGCGCGTCCATTCCACCCATTGCGCCTGGCTGACGCCCGAATTGAACAGCGTGGGGTCGAAGGACGGGGTGGTCGTCATCGCCAGCACCTCCCCGTTGCGCGCGTCCAGCACCACGGCGGACGCGCTCTCGTCGCCCAGGCGCCCCAGCACCGACGCCTGCAGGCCGGCGTCGATGGTCAGCTCCAGGTCCTCTCCCGGCGTCCCCTCCTGCCGGTCCAGTTCCCGGATGACGCGGCCCCCGGCGTTGACCTCCATCTGCACGGCGCCGGGCAGGCCGCGGAGCCGGGCGTCGTGCGCCTTCTCCATGCCCGCCCGGCCGATGCGCAGGCCCGGCAGACCCAGCGTCGGCTCCTCCGCCACGTCCTCGTCGTTCGGCGGTGCGACGTAGCCGACGACGTGGGCAAGCGCCGGCCCCTTCGGGTAGGTGCGTGTCGTCCCGACATCGACGACCACGCCGGGCAGGTCGGGGGCGTTCACCTCGATCCGCGCCATCTCTTCCCAGCTCAGGAATTCCCGCAGCGTGACCGACACGAAGCGGCGATGGGTGCGCAGCTCGCGCTCGATGCGGGCACGCTCGGCGTCGCCGAGCGGCACAAGCTGCGCGAATGCATCGAGCACCGCGCCGGCATCGGCCTGCCCGGGGCTGAACAGGGCGCGCCAGTTGGTCTGGTTGCCGCCCAGCAAAACGCCGGACCGGTCAAGGATGCGCCCGCGCGGCGGCGCGATCAGCCGTTCGCTGATGCGGTTGTTGTCGGACAGCGTGGCGTAGCGTTCGCCCTCGACGATTTGGGTCCGATACAGCTTCGCCGCCAGCGCGCCAAAGATGCCGAGCTGCCCGGCGCCGAGAAGCAGGGCGCGCCGGGTGAACACGCCCGCGTCCGTCGCGTCGCCCTTCTTTGCGTCTCCACCCTTCGCCTGACCCGCTATCCGGGTCATCTTACGCCCGATCCGGATCGGCTAGGCCGCGGTGGGCCTGGGTGAACAGGGCCGCCAGCGCCGGGTAAAGCCCGGCGGTCAGCCCGCATTGCAGCAGCGCGTCACGGGCCGGCAGCAGCCGGACGCTCAGGAGGCCGACCATCGCCCATTCCAGGGCAGCCGCCCCCGCCGCCACGGCGGCGAACGCGAGCCAGACCGCCAGGAATCCCTGCTGGACCAACACCCGGCGCCAGCCCGCCGCCAAACCGTGCGCCGCCAGCAGGATCAGCACCGAAACGCCCGGCGGGGTCAGGCCCAGCAGGTCGGCCAGCAGTCCCAGCAGGAACACAACCGGCGGCGTCATGCCGGCCGGCCGAGCCAGCGACCAGAAGAACACGCAAGCGAGCGCCACGGCGGGCTGCGCCTGCGCTTGGCCCGGCAGGCCAAGCGGCGCTGCGGCCAGCAACAGAAGCAACGCCGTGCCTGCGGCCGGGAACAACCGACGGAACGCGGCATCCAGTCCGCGTCGCAGCGTCGGCCGCGGCCGGATGCCAGGTGTGCGCAACGGGGCCAAGATTACCTGGCCCGCCGCTCAGCCAAGCGAGCACCCTCCGGGGGCGGCACGCTGCGTTGCCCGTAGTCGAACAGCCGGACGGCATCGAGGTGGTCGAGCCGCGCCGCGAGCTCCACCTCGGGCACGCCGGCAGCGTAGCGCACCGTGCCGAGCGGCAGCCCGGCCGGAAACGCATTGGCCTCCGCCGAGGTCACGACGCGCTCGCCTTCCACCGGCAGCGCATTGTCCGACCAGTGCGCAAGGCGCGGGCGCGGCCCGTTGGTGCCCATCAGGATGGCGCGCCCGCGGCTGCTTTCCAGAGTCACGGGGACGCGGCTGTTCAGGTCGGTCACCAGCAGCACGCGGGCGCTGCGCGCGCCCAGCTCAGTGACCCGCCCCACCAGCCCCTGC
>CALMAB010000380.1 GCA_937858325.1 uncultured Acetobacteraceae bacterium | reverse complement strand
CTCGGCGTGAGCGGCCCGGGCGAGGTCGAGCTGTGGGCCGTGATGCTGTCGGCCGTGACGCCGCTGGTCGCCGCCTTTGCCTCCCCGCTCTGGGGGCGGGTGGCGGACCGGCGGGGGCGCAAGCTGATGGTGCTGCGGTCGTGCTTCGCCATCGCGCTGTTCATCGGGCTGATGAGCCTGGCGGGCAACGTGTGGCAGTTCGCGGGCCTGCGGGCGCTAATGGGAGGGTTTGCCGGGTTCAACGCGGCGACGATCTCGCTGGTGGCCAGCCAGGTGCCGCCCCGGCGGCTGGGCTATTCGCTCGGCTGGCTCAGCACCGGGCAGCTGGTGGGAACGCTGATCGGGCCGCTGCTGGGCGGCTTCGTCGCCGACGTCACCGGCTCCTACCGGGCGCCGTTCGTCGTGACGTCGGCGGTGTGCGGCCTTTGCGGCGCGCTCGTTGTGGTGCTGGTGCGGGAACGGTTCGCCCCGCCCAAGGCCGGGACCGCGAAGGCGACGCTGTTCCAAAGCTTCGCGATCCTGTCGCGCTCGCCGGGGCTGCTGCCCTTGTTCGTGGTGCTGCTGCTGGCGCAGTTCGGGGTGCAGGCCGTGCAGCCGGTCGTGACGCTGTATGTGAAGCAGCTGCTGGACCCGGTCCCGGCCGTGGCCACGCTGGGCGGGCTGGCCTTCTCCGTCACGGGGATCGCGGACCTGATCGCCTCACCCTTTCTGGGCCGGCGGTCGGACGTGCTGGGCTACCGCCGCGTGCTGCTGATCTCGCTGGCCGGCGCCGCCCTGGCCAGCGCCCCCCAGGCCTTCGTGCCGGGGTATTGGAGCTTCGTCGCGGCACGGTTCGGGCTGGGCTTGTTCGTGGGCGGCATCCTGCCCACGGCCAACGCGCTGGTCGGGCGGCTGACGCCGGCAGGGGACCGCGGCACGGTCTACGGCGTCACCGCGTCCGCGATGTTCCTGGGCCAGTCGCTCGGACCGCTCTCGGGCGGCGTGATTGCGGCCACGCTGGGGCTGCACTGGGTGTTCCTGGTCACGGCCATCCTGCTGACGGCCAACCTCGCCTGGGTCTGGGCCAAAGTGCCAGAGGTGCGATAGGCAACAGGTCAGGTTTAGGACCCAACTCCGATCCGGTCGCCGTTCAGCGGCGCAGGCACTTTCCTTGTTGCAAGCAGATCGTCCACGTCCGGCCAGCGTTGACCATCCGACCTCCTGGCTTGGATGCCCGAGAAGGGTCGGGGGCGACTGGACAACGAAAGGCGTGCCACTCCTCACGGAACACGCATTCTACAAAGAGGCCCTGACCTGACACCCCTGTTACCACCGGCCACTTGGCGGTGCCGGACGCTGACCAAGGCGTGGAGGTCAGGCCGGGTCCACGGTGAGCGCTTCGTACAGAGCAGTCTTGCCGACCTTCACGCGCATCGCAGCCTCACGTACGGTCAAGCCCTTCGCGATGTGCTCGCGCGCCCGTCGAAGCTTGTCCTCGGTGACAACCGGCTTGCGCCCGCCTTTGCGGCCCCGCGCCGCGGCAGCGGCAAGCCCCGCGCGGGTGCGCTCCTGGATCAGGTCGCGCTCAAACTGGCCGAGGGCGCCAAAGATGTGGAAGACGAGCCGCCCGCCAGGCGTGGTGGTGTCGATGGCCTCGGTCAGCGACCGGAACCCGACGCCGCGCTTCGCCAACTCCGTGACGGTCTCGATCAGGTGGGGCAGCGAACGGCCGAGCCGGTCCAGCTTACACACCAGGGGCTACGCATGAGATTTCGCTCGCCTGCCGCGCGCTGACGTATGATGACGCGCCCTCGCGATGGCGGGGAAGCAGGGCATGTCGATCGAGAGCTTGGGGCAGTATTTCGTCGCCGTTGAGGACCCGCGCTGCTCCGGCAAGGTCGAGCACCGCCTGGTCGAGGTGCTGGTGGTCGCGGTCTGCGCCGTGATCGCCTGTGCCGAGAGCTGGGACGACATCGCGCTGTATGGCCGCAGCAAGCTGGCCTGGCTCAGGACGTTCCTGGAGCTGACGAACGGCATCCCCTCGCACGACACGTTCCGGCGCGTGTTCATGCTGATCGACCCCGACGCGTTCGAGGCCGGGTTCGCGACGTGGGTCGGCTCGCTCGCGGACAGGTTCGAGCGCGAAGTGGTGGCCATCGACGGCAAAACGGTCCGGCGCTCGTTTGATCGTGGGCGGGAGCAATCGCCGCTGCACGTGGTGAGTGCCTGGGCCAGCGAGCAGGGTCTGGTGCTGGGCCAGCGCTGCGTAGATGGCAAGTCGAACGAGATCACTGCGGTGCCCGAACTGCTGGACCAGCTTGCGCTTGGGAACAGCATCGTCACCCTGGACGCCATGGGGTGCCAGACCGCGATTGCGGAGAAGATCCTGGCGCGCGGGGGCGACTACCTTCTGACGCTCAAGGGCAACCACCCGCTGGCGCACGTGGCCGTCGTCGAGCACTTCGACCAGCGCTGCTTCTGCCGTGGCGCACCCAGCCGGGCCGACTGCGACGCCTTTGACGACACGCACGGCCGCCTGGTCCGGCGCCGGGTGTTCGCCAGCACGGAGGCGGCCGCTTTGGATGTCCTGAGCGGCTGGCCGGGCCTGCGCACCGTGCTCGCGGTCGAGAGCATCCGCAGCGTCAACGGCACACCCAAGGTCGAGGCTGAAATCCGCTACTTCCTGTCGAGTTGCCCTGACAACCCGGCTGTCTTGGGCCAGGCGATCCGCTCGCATTGGGCCGTGGAGAACGCACTCCATTGGGTGCTGGATGTGACATCCCGCGAGGACGACAGCCGCGTGCGCGACCACACGGCGGCGCGAAACCTGGCGCTTTTGCGCAAGATCGCGCTCAACATCGTCGGCCGTGACACGACCTCGAAGGCCAGCGTGCGTGCCCGGCGGAAAAGGGCCGCCTGGGACGACGCCTACATGCTCAAGCTCCTGGTCGGATAACCACGGAGCTTCGTGCAAAACCGGAACGGGATTTCATGCGTAGCCCCTGTATCAGCCCCGACCCCGCAAGGGTGCCGGCGACGATGCCGAGCATCATGCCCCGTAGCCGCCGGAACTGGACGTCCCCCCTGAGCGTGGAGGGTTTGCTAAAGAACCCGAACACCTCAGGAGTATGGCATGGCAGGGAAGCAGACCCGACGTCGGTTCACGGCGGAGTTCAAGGCGCAAGCCGTCAAGCGCCTGGCTGAAAGCGGCCGCGGGCTGTCGGAGGTCGCCACCGAACTCGGCTTGAGCACCGGCCAGCTGAGCACGTGGCGCACGGAGCAGCTGGCGGCTGGCTCGGCTGAGATGCTGGCTGCGCGCAAGGCCGAGGAAGCGGAAACGCTTTCTGCTCGGCATGTAAATCAGTGGCGGGTCTCGACGCTGATCAGCGCCGTAACACACTGGATATTCACATTTCCCCTGGGTCCGCTATCTGCGCTGACTAACAGCGCACGCGCGACGCGGAGCGCAACAGCCCGGCCCGGAGGGGATGCCAGAACGCACCTCATTCTGGGATCTGGCGAGCAACCCCAGGGTGGGCTACGTCCCTCCGGTCGGAGACGGAGAAGCTGGGTTGACTGATCTGCGGAGACGCTATTTCGAGACCCTGGCGCTCCCCAATTATCCGCCTGCAAAGCCGCCGCCGCCCTCGCTCGTTAATGTGCTCGACCGAGCTCACGAGCTGAGGAAGTTCGAGATCGAGCACTATTGGAAGCGAGCGCAATACTTCTGGGGCTTTCAGGTCGCCATATTCGCCGCCTTCGGGCTGCTATGGAAGGAGACCACAACCAGCCCATGGCAGCCGCTGGCCTTCGCTTTGACCGCCCTCGGATTGCTTACCGCGATCGCGAACACTCTCTCTGCTGCCGGTTCGAAGTTCTGGCAGAAGAACTGGGAATACCACATCGACCTGCTCGAGGACCGTGTTGAAGGGCGGCTTCATAAGACCATTTGGGTTCCCGAAGGCCGGGTCGCCTACTCGGTCAGCGGCGTAAACCAGACCCTCGGGTTGTGCTTCATTGCATTCTGGCTGACCGCCTCTGCCTACACCGCCTGGAAAATCTGCGGCTGGCACTTCGCGGACTGGACGACCACGTTCAAGCCCGGCCGGGTCTTCGTCTGCGCGATCGTCATCATGACCGTCATCGCACTCATCATGCTCTTCAGGCAGACAACGGGCCTGGAGGCATCGTTCCCGGAAGAGGGTGGGAAGCATGGCGTGCCGGCTGGTCGCTGGACCCGTTGGAATAGACAATTGAAGCCGCCGGGCAAGTTCGTTCGTCGCTACGGGCCTGACGAGCAGTGAGGCGTCTTGCGGCCGGCCGGCGGCAACCGCGTTCCAACCGGCGACCCCCGCCCTTGCCGGGCCGACGGGTGCATGCGACCCATGCGCACTGGAGTAGCGGAGTAAGGAAAGGTGGTGACCTGACCCCCAACTTTCATCCAGTGGCGACCAGAGACCGGCGTGTGTTGTC
>CALMAB010000379.1 GCA_937858325.1 uncultured Acetobacteraceae bacterium | reverse complement strand
TCGTCCGGCGCCAGGGTGCGCAGGCCCATGGGGGTCAGCAGCCGCGCTTCCACGAGATCGACGACGCCCCGCGCCGCCGGGCCGGACAGCAGGGGGAACGGCAGGCCGCCCACCGCGAAGATCTGGTTCGGGCGGAGCCTCCGGTCCACGCGGCCCGGCACGCCGTCGGCGTCGACCACATCCACGAGGCCGCCGCCGTCCGGGTCGGGGAAGCGCCGCCCGAACGACGCCTGCGCCCGGTCCGCGAGCGCGCCCCATCCCGGCCGCCACGCCGCGCCGATCCGCAGGGCGTTGATCCACAGCGCCTGCACCTCGACCGGCTTGCCGATCCGCGGCGTCACCACCCAATCGCCGAGCTTCGCGTCCATCCAGGTGAGCTGCTGCCCCGGCACGCCGGCGCGCAGCAGCCCGTCCGCGTCCGCCGCAATGCCGAACCGCGTGCCGCTTGCATAACCCGCAAGGATCAGGTCCGCGGCACTCTGCAACGGCACGCGGAACGGTGTGTCCAGGCTTAGGCGCAGGAAGTCGTGCACCGCGACGACGAACCACAGCGAGGCATCGACCGAGTTGTACTCCGGCGGCCCGGCGTCGTCGGGAAAGCGGTTGGGCAACATGCCCTCGCTGACCAGGTCCGACCAGGCGAGCAGGATCTGCTCCGCCTCGGCAAGCCGGCCCGTGGCCAGCAGCAGGCCGCGCATCGCGATGAAGGTGTCCCGCCCCCAGTCGGTGAACCACGGGTAGCCCGCGACGACCGTTCTCCCCTCGCCCCGGCCCACGACGTAGGCCGGCACGGACCCCAAAGGCGGCGCGTCGATGCGGCGCTTCCGCTCGTCCGCCTCGATCCCCGCCGCGTCCTCCAGCGCGGGCAAGCCCGGCGCCTCGCCCGCCCGCAGCACGAGCACCGCCGGGCCGGCCGCCAGGTCCCAGGCGAAGATGCCCGGCGTCGCGAGGCCCTCGGTGTCGTCCATGCCGCGGTCCCGCTCAACCGTGTAACGGAAGTTGCGATACCAGTCGGGCGCCGCCGTGTAGGCGGCGTTGGCGGAGGCCGTGATGCGCGGCAGGGCGGCATAGGGCTGCCACGCCACCGTCACGCCGGCCGGGCCTTGCTGGACCACGCCGCCGAACTGGAACGCCGGGTTCTCGCGGTGCAGGGCATGGTAGTCGCGGCCCGACAGCAGCGGGCGGACGTGCAGGCGGCACGGGCCAGCCCCGGCCACCCGGCGCCAGCGCAGCAACGTCGCGCCGGACCGGCGGCCGACCAGCAACTCGTGGCAAAGCTCCGTCCCGTCCGGCAAGCGAAGGCCCCAACTGGGCCAGGGCACCGCGGCAAAGGACTGGATCAGCGGGCGCGCGTCGTGGTGTACTAAATCGGGGACGTAACGCTGGCTGGTCAGGGGAACCGTCCCGCCGTTCCCTTCGGCCCATGCCTCGATCCCGTTCACCAGCACCACGCGGCCGGCCGGCGGATGCACCGCCGCCAACAGCAACGCGTGGTAGCGCCGGGTGCGCAGGCCGGACACGGTGCCGGACGCGAAACCGCCCCGCCCGTCGGTTTCCAGCCACTCCGCTCCGAGGTCCAGCCCGGCCATGCCCTGTCCCCCTCGGCCCCGGATCGTACGGGCAAGCGGTCCTGCCTGTCTAGCGCGCGGCACCACCCCGGCACGGCACGATGCTGGCCGGCGCGGGCGCTTGCGATGGCGGGGCGAACACCGCGAGATATGTCGCGCCGCCTTCCATCGGGTGGAACCCGACTTGGCGGAAGCCGACGGCGCGCAGCTCGCATTCCAGCAGCGCGGGCGGGGTGCCGTGCTGGGCGGTCACGCGGTCGGCGTCCAGGATCGCGACGCGCGCGCCGGGGCGCAGCGCCGGAAGCAGGTTGACCAGCAGGCCGAAGGGCTGGTCGATCTCGTGATACATGTGCACCAGCAGCGCCACATCGACCGACGCCGGCGGCAAACGCGGGTCGTGCGCTTCCCCCAGCGCCAGCGTCACGTTGTTCAACCCCTCCGCCGCAACCCGGCGCTGCAAGCCGGCCAGGTAGTCCGGCATGATGTCCTCCGCGAACACCCGGCCGGCGGGACCGACGCGACGCGCCAGCCGCACCGTGTAGTAGCCGGACCCGGCGCCGATGTCCGCCACCGCCATGCCGGGCTGGATGCCGAGCAGCTGCATGACGCGGGCCGCCTCGCCCACCCGTTCGCGCGTGTCCTCGCTCGACCATTGGTTGGAAACGATGCCGGCGACCGGGCGCAGCGGCTTGGGAAAACGGTCCGCGGGGACGCCCGGCGGCGCGATCTGCTGCGCGGCGGCAGCGGACGCGGCGCACAGCAGCAGCGCCAGGCCCAGGGAAACGACGGCTGTCCGACCCATCACTCAGGGCGTCCCTTGGCTTTGCGATTGCGACTGGGTGCCTCCAGGGCTGCTTTGCGACTGGCTCTGCTCCTGGCTTTGCTTCAGCGGGCGCCAGTCGCGGAAGAACATCGTGCCGATCAGCTCGCCCAGCTTCGCGAGGTCGCGCTGCATGCTGTCCAGGAAGTCGTGCAGCCCGTCCGGCAGCAGCCGCAGCACCGGCTCGCCCAGCGCCACGCGCAGGTCCTCGATCCGCTCCAGCACCGGCGCCGTGTCGCGCAGGCCGTAGCGGGAGCGGAGCGTGCTGCAATGCCAGTCCATCTGCTCCACGCACAGCGCGACGCTGCGGGCGAAGGAGGTGTCGCCCAGCAGGAACGCGACGACATCCGCCGGCACGAAGCCCGCCTGCGCCACCCGGCGGAACCCGTGATAGCCGGCCGCCGCCCGCAGCAGCGAGTTCCACTGCGTCAGCTCGACGACCCGGCGCTCCTCCACCGTGCCAGGGGTCAGCAGGTGGTACTTGATGTCCAGCAGCCGGGTGGTCTGGTCGGCGCGCTCGATCAAACGGCCGATCTCATAGAAGTGCCAGCCCTGGTCGCGGAAGAACGTGCCCTCCGTGATGCCGGTATGCGCCTGCACGCCTTCCTTGATGCGGCGGCACAGGCGGGACAGCGCGTCGCCGTCCAGCTCCCACGGCTCGATGGCCAGCAGGTCGTGGTGGAACACGTTGAGCTGCATCCACATCTCGGTGCTGATCAGCGGGCGCAGGGTGCGCGCGTTGGTGCGGGCGGCCTCGATGCAGGCGGGGATGCCGGTCGGGTTGGTGGGGTCCAGCAGGTAGAAGCGCTTGACGTTCATGGCGTCCACCGCAAGCCCGCGCTCCTGCAGCCCGGCGTAGTCCGCCATGATGGCGACCAGCGCGGCCCAGGACTCGGCTTCCCGCCCCGGGCTTTCGAAGGTCTGCGTCACGTCGATCAGCCGGGCGAGGTTCTCGACCCGCTCGACGTAGCGGGCCATCCAGAACAGGCCCTCCGCGTCGCGGGTCAGCAGCGGCGTGCGGCGCTGGAGGCCGCTCATTCCGCCAGCACCCAGGTGTCCTTCGACCCGCCGCCCTGCGACGAGTTGACAATCAGGCTGCCCTCCTTCAGCGCGACGCGGGACAACCCGCCGGGCAGCACCCAGGTGTCCCGCCCGGTGATGGCGAAGGGCCGCAGGTCCAGGTGGCGCGGGCGCAGCCCGGCCTCCGTCAAGGTCGGCGCGACGCTGAGCGAGATCATCGGCTGGCTGATCCAGTTGGCCGGGTCGGCGGTCAACTGGGCGCGGGCGGCGTCAAGCTCGGACCGAGACGCCCGCGGGCCGACGGTGATGCCGTAGCCGCCGCTTTCCCCCACCGGCTTGACCACCAGCTTCTCAAGGTTGGCCAGGGTGTAGGCCAGGCCCTCCGGCTCGCCGCAGATGTGGGTTTCGACGTTCGACAGGATGGCGTCCTCGCCCAGGTAGTAGCGGATGATGCGCGGCATGTAGGCATAGACCGCCTTGTCGTCCGCGACCCCGGTGCCCACGGCGTTGGCCAGCGTCACGTTGCCGTGCCGCCAAGCACCGATCAGGCCGGGCACGCCCAGCAGGCTGTCGGCGCGGAACACGGTCGGGTCCAGGAAGTCGTCGGCGATCCGGCGGTAGATGGTGTGGACCCGGCGCAGCCCGGCCGTGGTCCGCATCCACACCTTGTCGTCCTCCACCGTGAGGTCCGCGCCCTCCACCAGCGGCACGCCCATCTCGCGCGCCAGGAACACGTGCTCGAAGTAAGCGGAGTTGTAGATGCCGGGCGACAGCAGCACGACCTGCGGGTTGTCGATGCCCTCCGGCGCGATCTCGTCCATGGCGCTGCGCAGGCGGCGGCCGTAGTCATCGACCGGGCGCAGCTTCATGCCAGCCACGAGGTCCGGGAAGGCGCGCAGCATCAGGTGACGGTTCTCGACGACGTAGGACACCCCGGACGGCGTGCGGGCGTTGTCCTCCAGCACGGCGAAATGGCCGCGCTCGTCGCGCACCAGGTCAATGCCGCAGATGTGGACGTAGGTGCCGAAGCGGACGGGGAAGCCCTCCATCTCCGGGCGGTAGTTGGCGTTGCCGTAAACAAGCTCGGGCGGGATCACGCCGTCGCGGGTGATGTGCCGGGTGTTGTAGATGTCGGCCAGGAACAGGTTGAGCGCGCGCACCCTTTGGGCGACGCCGCGCTCCAGCACGGACCACTCCGCGGCGGCGATGATGCGGGGCACGCAGTCGAACGGCAGGATGCGGTCGATAGCGCTTGACTCGGAATAAACCGTGAAGGTGATGCCGAGGTTGAACAGGTCGCGCTCCGCCGCGCGCGCCCGCAGGCGCAGGGCATCAAGGCCGATCGCGCTGATCCGTTCCCGCACCAGCCCCGCCGAGCCGCTGTCGCCGTCGCGGGCGGTGAGTTCGCAATAGAAGGCGCCGGGATCGTAGGAGGAGAACGGGGTGGCGCTGTTCGGCTGCATGTGGCGGTCGGGCTTTCGTGGCAAACGGCTGCGATGGCAACAGTGCTGGCGCTTTTGGTCAGGCTGCGATTTCAGGTGCGCTTAGGCAAGCACCTCGCGCTCTTTGTGACATGCCTGTTATGCACAGAGCGTGCCTAACCGCAACCTTCCTGCCTCAGCCACCACGATGACGCCCGAAGGCGGCGATTGCGTCATTTTGGCAACAGCTGCCGCGCCCGGAAGCACCGCTGCAAATGCTTGTTGCGCTTCCAGGGACGAGGCGGTTTACCTCGGCCGCCGGGCGGCGCGGCCGCGTGCATGCGGCGGAGTCGCGTTCCGAAGATCAAGGAGATTACCGTTCATGCGTATGCTTGTGTCCGGGCTGCTTGCCATTGGATTGACCAGCAACGTCGCCGCGGCGCAATGCGTGCGGCCTGGCGACTACCCTGCCTTTGACGTGGCGGCGCTGAAAACAAAGCTCATGGTGACCGCGCTGACCTGCAGCGCCGACGAGAAGTACAACGCGTTCATCACGCGGTACCGCCCCGAGCTGGCGTCTCAGGACAAGGCGCTGAGCAGCTTCTTCAGCCGCGCCAACAGCCGTCGTGCCCGCCAGCAGCAGGACGACTACGTCACCCAGCTTGCCAACAGCCAGTCACGGAGCGGGTTGGAACAGGGCAGCCTGTTCTGCCGCTACAACCTCGGCACGTTTGACGAGGTGATGGCGCTGCGCAGCGGGGCCGAGCTGACGGACTACGCCGCGGGCAAGTCCATCATGCAGCCGGTCGTGTCGCCCGAGTGCACGGCAGCGCCGGCGCCCGCCGCGCGTTCGTCGCGGGCGCGCCGCCGGTCTTAGCTGGGCCGCGGCCTTTCGGCTAACGCAGAACGATTTCGACCCGGCGGTTGTGCGGCTCGCGCACGCCGTCGGCGGTCGGCACCAAAGGCTGGCGCTCGCCGAAGCCTCGGGTCGTGATCGACTCCCGCGCCACGCCGTCGCGCACCAGCTCGTCCGCCACCGCCTGCGCCCGGCGGACCGACAGGCCCTGGTTGTATTGGTCGCTGCCGGACCGGTCGGCGTGGCCGGCGACCTCGATCCGCGTCACCTGCACGCGGGTGGAAGCGCTTGCGGCCTCCGCCACGATCTGCCGGGCGCGGGTGGTCAGGTTGGCGCGGTCCCAGTCGAAGAACACCAGGTAGGTCCGCGCCACCTGGGAAGCAGCCTCCGGCGCCGGGGCAGGCGGCGCTGGCGGCGGGGGCACGTTGAAAGCGTAGCGCAGCCCAAGCAGCAGGCTATGGTTATAGTTGTCCGTCGTCCGGATCTGGCTGCTGGACACGCCGCCGAGTCCCGACACGGTGCGGCCAAACTCCCGCTCACCGGCCAGCGCGAAGTAGCGGTACTCCGCCGTGAGCGAAAGGCCGACAACGGGCGGGATAGGCAGGGACAACCCGGCAATTGCCTGATAGGCGAAACTGTTGTCGGTGCCGCCCTGGCTTTCAACGGTGCCGTCCGCGCTGGCCACCCGTAGGCGGCGCGCCACATAGGCATACCCGGCACCGGCGCCGATGTAGGGGAACACGTAGGGACTGCCGATATCGAGGTCGAACAGCACGTTGCCCATCGGCCCGTATTTCTGTTCCCGCCCGCCGACCGACCGGGTTGCGGCGCCAACGTTGCGGAACGAGTCGGGCCGGTTGTAGCGGTAGTTGCCTTCCAGCTCGATACGGACGCCGTTGC
>CALMAB010000378.1 GCA_937858325.1 uncultured Acetobacteraceae bacterium | reverse complement strand
TTCCTGGCCTGCTCGCGTGGCCTGGCGTGCGCTGCCAACAGGATGCCGGGTCATAGCCCGCACCCCATCTCGGCATCCTCATTTGCGATGGCCTTATCCGCAGCCTTCCAGGGATGGAGACGCGCGTCGTAGCCGTTGCGCCACCGCTGGTCGGACAGGCCCAACAAGCCAAGCCCGATCCGGCGCAGGATGCGGGTGTGGATGGTGCGCAGGTGCCGTAGAAGCCGAGTTCCTGCCCGGCGTCGTCCCAAAGCCGGCCATCCGGAGGCCGGCGCTCGACCGGGGCGTCCAACGAGCTGAAAGGGCGTTGCGCGGTCGTCCCAGGCGGCTACGGGGGTGAGTTCGCCCAGCACTATCAAGTGCCGCTAAAGGCGGGTCCTACCGCAACAGGCACTTCGTAACCCAGATGTGATAATCAACCGCCAAATGCTCGCGACAAAGCTGCGGGAAGCGCAGAATATCGAGCTAGGAGCGTGTCCCGGTAATGGCTTGCCTGCTCTGAATGGAGGGCTTCGTGTCGACGCGCGGGGTGGCCTTCTTATGCGGTGAGTTTGGCGCGGTTGTGGGCGGTGCAGATCAACGCCCACTCGCAGGTGACTTTCTTGACGCCGCGAAGCAGGAGCTGGCGAAAGCCGCGGGCTGCTTTGATCTGGCCGAACACGGGTTCCACAACATGCTTGCGCAGCCGATAGCGGCTGCGGTGACCGCCTTGTCGTAGTCTTCGGCGCATGACGGCGGTCAGTGGCCCGCCGTTCGATCTGCCCTTGTCGGGGTGTTTTGCACGTCCGGTCGCGACGTAGCCCCGCACGCCGCGCTCGACGAGGCCAGCAAGGTTGGCCTCCGAACAGAAGCCGTTATCGGCTGACACCTCATCGGGCAGGCGCCCGGCATTGGCCGCGGCTGCGTCGAGCAGGGGCAGCAAGCCGTCCTGGTCCGATGCGGACTGCGTCAAGCGATGGGCCACGATGATCTGATTTTTTCCATCAACCGCAGCCTGGCCGTTGTAGCCCTGGATGAACCCGTCCCGGCCCAGCGTGATCCGGCTTTCGGGATCGGTGAAGTTGCGCTGCGCGGCCGGCTCCGGCGTCCCGGGTGGGCGTGCGGGCTTGGGACCCCGCCGCTTGCACGGGGTGCCGTCCGCCTTGACGCCCGGATCTGGGCGGGCTGCTTCCTTCACCTCGGCCACGGCCTTTGCCTCGGCCTCAAGGGCCGCGCGGGCCGCGCGGATGCGCTCCAGCCGCTGCTGCTTGTCGGCCATCCAACCTGGCGTCTCGTCACCGCGCCGGTCGGGGCCATGCTCGGCATCCTCCGCGGCATCGGCCTTGCCCGCCTTGTCGAGCCAGCTCGCCACCTCTGCTGCCAGTTCGCCTTCGGCCTTCACCATGCGCTCGTAGCTCATCGCCTTGTGCTTGGACGCATTGGCCCGCAGCTTGGTGCCATCCACCGCCACGTGGCCGAGGCCGACGAGGCCCGCACGCTGGCACAGCGCCAGCACCTGCACGAACAGGCTGCCCAGCGCGGACAGGTGCCGGCGGCGGAACTCGCCGATGGTGCGGAAGTCTGGTTTGTTCAGGGCCGTGACCGCCTGGAAGTCCAGTCGCTCCTCGCAACCACGCGCGACCCGACGCGAGGAGTAGACGCCCTGGCTGTAGGCGTAGAGAAGCAGCGCCACCATCATGCCAGGGTGATACGGCGGGAAGCCGCGCGCTTCGGTGTAGGCCGACAAGAGTGCGCCGAGATCCAGTTCCTCGCGCACGAGGTCGCGCACCAGATGCGCCGGGTGCCCAGCCGGCACGAAATCCTGCACCAAGGGCGGCAGCAGCCACGTCTCGTCCACGCGCCACGGTCGAAAGCTCTTCGTCATGGAGACAGCGAATCAACTCACGACCGATTTGTCGAGCTGTTTCAGCCGTTACCGGGACACGCTCCTAAGCAACCTTGTGCGAGTTGGGACACGCATGCTTGGGATCGTAGGGTGGATAAGCGAAGCGCCATCCGCCTGCCGTTTGCGCCGCCCGGTGGCGCATGGCGCTTCGCTGATGCGCCCTACACACGTCCGGGTTGGCCCAGCCATCCATGGCCCAAGCTGCAAAAGGCTGCTTAGTCGTTCGTTTTCTGAGAAAGGTTGCCGGACAGCCGCGCCGCCGCTAGGTCAATGCGATGTCATACGCATAGAACTCGGTATCCCGCGTCCAGCCAGCTCCTTCGTACAGCGATTGAGCGTTCGTGTTGGTCACAGTGGTAGAGAGCGAGAGTCGCGCCGCACCTACGTTTCGGCCATATTCACACGCTGCATCCAGCAAAGCTCGACCGGCACCAGTGCGGCGGGCGTCTGGAGAGACGAACAGGTCATTGAGGATGAACGTGCGTGCAAGCCTCAACGAAGAAAAGGACGGGAATAGCTGCACGAAGCCGACCGCCTTGTTTCCGTCATACGCGAGCAGGAGGATACATTGCTGATGTTCGAAGCGACCAGCGAGGAACGATCGAGCGCCGATCGGGTCTGACGGTTGCTCATAGAACTGGCGGTAGGCATCGAACAACGGCACCAGTGTGTCCAGATCAGCAACGGTAGCTTGACGAACGATCAACGACGGCGACTCCTGCGACGATTTACCCGTCCGCCGTCGAGCGGGGCGGGTGCGTCACGGCAGTCAATAACCCGCGTCGGATACCAAAAGCCAGCTTTCCAGAAACTCGATCGTTGGCGGGAAAATGGCGACGGCAAAAGTCGCCTATTTAAGGACATAGAAGC
>CALMAB010000377.1 GCA_937858325.1 uncultured Acetobacteraceae bacterium | reverse complement strand
GTCGAGCACGCCGTCACCGCCCGGTCCCAGATGTCCGGTGGGAGGCCCAGCCGCGCGGCATCCGGGCTGGGCGCCGGGAAATGCTCGCCGACCCGGTCCAGCCACCAGCCGGGTTCCGCCGGCGCGTAAGCAACCCGGCGGCGCCAGTCCGGGCCGGACAGCGTGCCCCGCCCCACGCCGTCGAGCCATGCCTCGCCCTCATGCGGATCGAGGTCCGCCACCATGCGCAGCAGCAGGCTCTTGCCCGACCCGGACGGCCCGGTGATCGCGAGGCACGTGCCGGGCGGCAGGTCGAGGTCGAACGGTCCGGCGTGCGCGTGCCGCAGTCCCCGCGCCCGTAGCCCAGCCGTCAACCCGCCAGCTTGCCCAGCAGCCGGGCGTGTGAGCGCAATCCTTTGTGGAAGCAGCGCCACTCGAACTTCTCGTTGGGGCTGTGCACCTGGTCGTCGTCCAGCCCGAAGCCCATCAGCACGCTGTCCATGCCGAGCAGGCGGCGCAGGCTTCCCACCACGGGGATGCTGCCGCCGGCGCCGATCAGCACGGCGGGGCGGCCGTACTCCTCCGCCAGCGCCGCCTGTGCCGCCTGGACGAAGCGGCTTTCGGCCGGGACTTCCACGCCCGGCGATGCGTCCCCGGTGATCTCCGCCCGGGCATCGGCCGGCAGCCTCGCTTGCACGAAATCGTGGAACGACCGCACCACCGCCGCCGGGTCTTGGCCGGGCACCAGGCGGAAGGAGACCTTGGCCCCGGCCTCCGCCGCGATCACGGTCTTGCTGCCCGGCCCCTGGTAGCCGCCCCAGATGCCGTTTACGTCCGCGGTCGGCCGCGCCCACAGCCGTTCCAGCGCGGTGCGCCCGCGCTCCCCGCTCGGCACGCTCAGCCCGATGCCGCCGAGGAACTCCGCCTCGTCAAAGCCCAGCGCCGCCCAATCCCCTTGCAGGGACTGCGGCACCTCCCGCACGCCATCGTAGAAGCCCGGCAACTGCACGCGGCCATCCGCGTCGTGCAGTTCGCCCAGGGTGCGCGCGAGCAGGTTGATCGGGTTCAGCGCCGAGCCGCCGAACATGCCGGAGTGCAAATCCCGGTTCGCCGCGCGGATCACCACCTGCATGTAGGCCAGCCCACGCAGCCGCGTGGTCAGCGCCGGAGTGTCGATGTCCCACATGCCGGTGTCGCTGATGATCGCCACGTCGCCGCGCAGAGCGTCGGCGTGCTCGGTCATGAAGCGGTCCAGGTTGGGGCTGCCGATCTCCTCCTCACCCTCGACCAGCGCGGTGACGCGGACGGGCAGGGTGCCGTGCACCGCATGCCACGCGCGCAAGGCTTCCAGCCACATCATGACCTGGCCCTTGTCGTCCACGGCGCCGCGGGCGACCACGCGGGGGCCGTGCGGCCCGGCGGACAGGGCCGGGTCGAACGGCGGGTTGGTCCAAAGCTCCAGCGGCTCCGCTGGCTGCACGTCGTAGTGGCCGTAGAACAGCAAGTGCGGCGCGTCCCCGCCCGGGCCGGAGTGGCGGCCCAGCACCACCGGGTGGCCCGGCGTTGCGTGCAGCGCCGCGTCGAACCCCATCGCGGCAAGTTGGTCCCGCACCCACACCGCCGCCTGGCCACAGTTGGCCGCGTGCGCCGGCTGCGCGCTGACGCTGGGGATGCGGAGGAAGTCGAACCACCGCTCCCGCGCGGCATCCAGGGTGGCTTCGATGTGGTCCAGCACGGCTTGGCTTTGCATGGGCGCCAGTCTGGCAAGTGGCGGCGTGCAATGCTAGGGGCGGGCGCCTGCGCTCACCCCCGCACGTTGCGGACGGGAACCTCCTCAAGCCGGAGCTGCACGACCCTCCCACCCGTCCAGGAATTGGCGCCGGGATCGACGCCGGGCATCGGGATGTCGCCGCGGTTCTGCCTCCGCTCCGCGAACGAGACGCCGAACCGCTTGTCCCGGTCGTCGAGCATGGGCTGGTTGACCTGCCCGTCCTGCGTGAAGCCCATCATGAGCTGCGGAATGCCCATCGGGAAGTTGAGGTCGCGGTCGATCTGCCAGGTGTGCCAGGTTTTCCCGTAGGTCGTGACGAGATCGGTCATGAAGGCGTGCTCGGCCAACTCCGGAACGCCCAGCGCGATCAGCTCGCCCGACTTCACCTCGTAATGGTGGCTGTGCCACAGCTTCTTCTCGTCATCCGGCAAGGTCTTGAACAGCCGTTCGCTCACGATGTACTCGATACCGATCAGCTTCGCGTTGGCGAGGTTCGAGTCGTAGATCACGCACTGGTGAAAATCCTCGGTCAGGTGCGTGCAGAAGTGGTTGGCCTCGACCTGACGGCCCATGTCGTCGGCATAGAAGTGAAACCCGTTGAGGTACTCGCTCATCGCGTCGATGGGCCGCTTGGACTGCATGGCGTCCGCGGCCGTATCCAGCATGTGGCTCCGCGCGGACAGCGGGCTGCCGGGGGCGGTGTCCGTCCGGTCCTGGGCTGAGGCCTTCCGGCCGAAGATCGCCGCGACCGGGGCGGCGACGGCGCTCGCCGCGAGGGAGCGGCTGAAGCAGCGGCGACACGTCAGGTTGTGAAGCAGACCCATTGCAAGCCTCCGGCCTAGCAATGCTGGCCTGCTGTCAAACGCAGGCCAGCTCACTACGCGCTGTGCGTCAACCCGGCTGAGCCGCCATCGCCGCCCAAACCCGTTGCGGCGTCGCCGGCATGTCGATGTGGCGCACCCCTGTCTCCGCCAGCGCGTCCACCAGCGCGTTCATCACCGCTGGCAGCGCGCCGGCGCACCCGGCTTCCCCGCAGCCCTTCACGCCCAGCACATTGGTGCGGGCCGGGACCGGGTGGCTTTGGAACGCGAAGCGCGGCGCGTCCGCGGCGTGGGGCAGGGCGTAGTCCATGAAGGAGCCGGTCACCAACTGCCCGTCCTCGTCATAGGCCGTCGCCTCCATCAGCGCCTGGCCGATGCCCTGCACGATGCCGCCATGCGCTTGGCCTTCCACCAGCATCGGGTTGATCAGCACGCCGAAGTCGTTGACCATGTTGTAGCGCACCACCGCGGCGACGCCGGTTTCAGGATCGACCTCGACCTCCGCCACGTGGCAGCCGTTGGGGAAGGCGGAGGGCGCAGCCTCGTGGATGTGCTGCACGTCCAGCGTCGCCGGCACGCCCGGCGGCACGGCCATGCCGGCGCGCAGCCGCTCCGCAAGCTCCAGGATGCCGATGCCGCGGTCGGTGCCGGCGATGAGGAACCGGCCGCGCTCGAACTCGATGTCGGCCTCGGCAGCTTCCAGGGCGTGCGCGGCGATGCGGCGGCCCTGCTCGATGCAGACCGCGCTGGCCTCCACGATGGCGGCGCCGCTCGCCATCATGCTCTTGGACCCGCCGGTGCCGCCGCCGGCGATCAGCGCGTCGCTGTCGCCTTGCAGCAGCCGCACCCGGTCGAACGGGATGCCTAGCCGGTCGCACAGCACCTGGGCGAAGGGCGACGCATGGCCTTGGCCATAGTCGAGCGTGCCCGTGATGATCGTCACCATACCGTCCGGCTCGAAGCGGATGCCGCCCATCTCCTGCGTCGGCGGCGCGGTCACTTCCAGGTACTGGCCGACGCCGCGACCGCGCAGCTTGCCCCGGCGGCGGCTCTCGGCGCGGCGGGCAGCGAAGCCGTCCCAGTCGGCCATGGCCAGCGCCTCCTCCAGGATCGCCGGGAAGTCGCCGCTGTCGTAAGCCATGCCGGACGGCGCGTTATAGGGCATCTGCTCCGGCTGGATGTGGTTGCGGCGGCGCAGCTCCACCCGGTCGATGCCCATCTCGGCCGCCGCGGCATCCACCAGCCGTTCCATGTAGTAGTTGCCCTCCGGCCGCCCGGCGCCCCGATACGGCCCGACCGGCGTGGTGTTGGTGAACACGCAGCGCGCTGACGCCTCGATCAGCGGCGTCGCATACACGCCCACCATGTTCTTCATGGTGTTCACCGTGGGCGGAATGGTCGTCGCGTTGCTGAGATAGGCGCCGAGGTTGCCGTAGCCCTCGACGCGGATCGCCAAGAAGCGCCCCTCGGCGTCCAGCGCCAGCGCCGCGTCCACCTCGTGGTCGCGGCCGTGGCTGTCCGACAGGAAGCTGTCGGACCGTTCGTCCGTCCACTTCACCGGGCGGCCGAGCACGCGGGCAGCGTGCAGCAGGCAGGGATATTCGGGATACACCGACGCCTTCATGCCGAACGACCCGCCGACATTGCCGGTCAGCACGCGCAGCTTCTCCACCGGCACCCCCAGCACGTCCTTGAGCGACTCGCGCAGCCCGAACACGCCTTGGCAGCCCAGCCGCAGGGTGAAGCGCCCCGTCGCCGGGTCATGGTCGGCAAGGGCCGACCGCGGCTCCAATGCGCTGACCACGATGCGGCTGTTGCTGATCCGCAGACGCGTGACGTGGGCCGCGCGGGCAAAGGCCGCTGCCACGGCGGCGCTGTCTCCGTGGTGGTAGTCCATCGCCAGGTTGCCCGGCGCCTCGTCGTGCAGCAAGGGCGCGCCGGGTTCGGCCGCGGCGCGGGCGGTGGTCACGGCGGGCAGGGGGTCGATGTCCAGCAGCACCGCCTCTGCGGCGTCCCGCGCCTGCTTGGCCGATTCCGCCACCACGAAGGCGACGGGATCGCCGACGTAGCGCACCTTGGCCTCCGCCAGCGGCATCTGCGCCGGCCGGGGCGTGGGCGATCCGTCGCGGTTCTTGCCGCGCGCCGCCGGCATGGTGCCGATGCCGCCCGCCCGCAGGTCGGCCGCCGCGTAAACGCCCAGCACGCCCGGCATCGACCGCGCGTCCGTCAAGTCCACGCCGCGCAGAACGCCGTGCGCGTGCCGGCTGCGCACCATTGCCGCGTAAACCTGCCCCGGCAGGCTCAGGTCGTCGCTGTACCGGCCCTCGCCGCGCAACAGCACCGGGTCTTCCTTGCGGGACACCGGCTGGCCGATGGCGAATTTCTCGAAGGACGGATCGACGTAGTTCATGCGGGGGCATTCCTTAGGCTGCGGCCCTCAAGGTTGGGGCGCGGCGGCAGAAGGTAAAGGCGCATGGGCGGCCGGCGCGCACCTGCGTCAGGGC
>CALMAB010000376.1 GCA_937858325.1 uncultured Acetobacteraceae bacterium | reverse complement strand
TACCGCAACGGCGGCATCCTGCACTACGTGCTGCGGGAAATGGCCCGCGCCGCGTGAGGCATCTTGCATCCATAACGCCGGGCTTCGTCGGTCTTTCGCCTGACAAAGCGTGAGAAATGCCAGGCTCGCATTGGTGAACAACAAGGAGGAAGTCGTGGCCAAAGGTTCTGACCTGCTTGTGGCGGCCCTGGAGAACGAGGGCGTGGACCGCATCTTCGGCGTGCCCGGCGAGGAGAACCTCGACGTGGTGGAGAGCCTGCGCAACTCCCCCATCCAGCTCGTGCTGACCCGGCACGAGCAGGCCGCCGCCTTTATGGCCGCGACGCACGGGCGGTTGACCGGCCAGCCCGGCGTGTGCCTGACGACGCTCGGACCCGGCGCGCTGAACCTGACCACCGGGGCGGCCTACGCCATGCTGGGCGCGATGCCCATGATCATGATCACGGGTCAGAAAGGCATCATGAGCAGCCGTCAGGCACGGTTCCAGATCGTGGACGTGGTGTCCGCCTTCAAGCCGATCACCAAGCTCAGCCGGCAGATCGTCAGCGGCGCGATGATCCCCACCCTGGTGCGCGACGCTTTCCGGATTGCGATGGAGGAGCGGCCCGGGCCGGTGCTGCTGGAATTGCCGGAGGACGTCGCCGGCGAAGAGACACCCGACCTGCTGCCGGTTCCGGTCCACCCGATCGACCTTCCCGTCGCCCACCGCGCGGCTTTGGACCGGGCGACCGATATGATCCTGGCCGCCAAGCGGCCCCTCATCATGTTGGGTGCGGCGGCGTCGCGCCCGCGCAGCACCGCCGGGCTGGCCGGCTTCGTGCGGCGGCTGCAGATCCCGTTCTTCACCACGCAGATGGGCAAGGGCACGGTGCCCGGCGGCGGCAAGCTGTATATGGGCACCGCGGCGCTCAGCGAGCGCGACTACGTGCACGAGGCCGTGGACCAGGCCGACCTGATCATCGCCATCGGCCATGACACGGTGGAGAAGCCGCCCTTCATCATGGGGCCGGGCGGGCCAAAGGTGATCCACGTCAGCTATACCCCGGCCAACGTGGACCAGGTTTACTTCCCGCATGCCGAGGTGGTCGGCGACGTCGGCCCCAGCCTGGAACTGCTGGCCGACCGCATCGAGGGCAAGCTGCACCACGCGGGCGCGCTGCTGCCGCTGCGCGAGGGCATCCTGGCCCGCATCGCCGAACGGGCTGAGGAAGACCGCTGGCCGCCGACGCCGCAGCGCTTGGTTCACGACGTGCGCGAGGTCATCCCGGAGGACGGGATCGTGGCGCTGGACAACGGGATGTATAAGATCTGGTTCGCCCGCAACTACCGCACGCACGTCGCGAACACGCTGCTGCTGGACAACGCGCTGGCGACCATGGGTGCCGGCCTGCCGTCAGCGATGATGGCGGCGATGCTGCACCCGGACCGGCGCGTGCTCGCGGTGTGCGGCGACGGCGGCTTCATGATGAACAGCCAGGAACTGGAAACCGCCGTGCGCCTCCGGCTGAACCTGGTGGTGCTGGTGCTGGACGATGGCGCCTACGGCATGATCCGGTGGAAGCAGGCGGTGGACAGCTTCCCCGATTACGGGCTGACCTTCGGCAACCCGGACTTCGTGCGCTATGCCGAAAGCTACGGTGCCCGGGGCACCCGGGTCACGAGCACCGAAGGGCTGATCCCGGCGCTGGAAGCGGCGTTCGGGGGCGGCGGCGTGCATCTGGTGGCCGTGCCCATCGACTACAGCGAAAACACCCGCGTGCTCGTGGACGAACTGCGCGCGCGTGTTCCGGCTAGGGATGCCGAAGTCGAGTTGGCGTAAGGGGCGCCGCAATGAGGATCAGAGCTGCGATCTTGGACCGCATGGGTGCCGCGCCGCCCTACGCCGCAAGCAAACCGCTCCGGGTCGCGGAGGTAGAGCTGGACCCGCCGGGCCGAGAGGAGGTCCTGGTGCGGATCGCTGCCGCCGGGCTGTGCCACAGCGACCTGTCCGTCATCAACGGCGACCGGCCGCGCCCGATGCCGATGGCCCTGGGGCACGAGGCCGCGGGCGTGGTGGAAACATTGGGCGAGGACGTGACGGACCTCCTGCCCGGCGACCACGTCGTGATGGTGTTCATGCCGTCCTGCGGCCACTGCGTCCCGTGCGCCGAGGGCCGACCTGCCCTGTGCGAGCCGGGCGCGGCGGCGAACGGGGCCGGCACCCTGCTGTCCGGCGGCCGAAGGCTGCACTGCGACGGGCCAGAAGGACGGAGTGAGGTGAACCACCACCTCGGCTGCTCCGCCTTCGCCGAGTATGCCGTCGTGTCCCGGCACTCCCTGGTCAAGCTGCCGCCCGATCTGCCGCTGGACGAGGCCGCGCTGTTCGGCTGCGCCGTGCTGACCGGGGTGGGTGCCGTGGTGAACACCGCGCGCCTGCAGCCGGGCCAGACCGCGGCGGTGATCGGCCTGGGCGGCGTCGGCCTGTCCTCCGTGTTGGGCGCCGTCGCGTCCGGCGCGGCGCAGGTCGTGGCTATCGACCTGTCCGCCGACAAGCTGGGCCTGGCGCGGCAGTTGGGCGCCACGCACACGGTCAACGCCCGGGACGCCGATGCGGCGGAGCAGGTGCGGAGCGCGACCGGGGGCGGGGTGGACGTCGCGTTTGAGATGGCCGGGGCGGTGCGCGCGATGGAGCTGGCCTACACGATCACCCGGCGCGGCGGCACCACCGTGACGGCCGGGCTGCCTCCGCCAGGCGCCGCCCTGCCACTGCCGCTGGTGCAGCTCGTGGCGGAGGAACGCACGGTGAAGGGCAGCTACATCGGCACCTGCGTGCCGACGCGCGACATCCCGCGCTACGTCGCGCTGTATCGCGCCGGCAAGCTGCCGGTGGACCGGCTGATGAGCGGCAAGCTGCCGCTCGATGGGATCAACGAGGGCTTCGACCGGCTGCACGAGGGGCAGGCGGTGCGGCAAGTGATCGAGTTCCCGGCATGAGCAGTGCAGGGACAGGGACGACGCCCCCCGGCTTCGGCATGGGCGACTTCGGCATGGGGGCATTGGCGGAGTTCTGGGCGCAGGCGGGCAAGTCGGCCCTGCAGGCGCAGCAGCAGGCTGGGCAGATGATGGCCGAGGCCATGAAGGCGATGCCGGACATGAGCGGGAACGCCCCTGCTCTCGCCGCCCTGTCGCCGCATACGGCGGAGCTGGCACGGGCCGGGCAGGCGATGTCCGACCTGTGGACGGCCGCAACCGCGCTGTCCCACACCATGTCCGCGGTCTTGGCATCCGCCGGCAAAGCCGCAGTCCCCACGGGTGATGCGACGCTTCGTGCCGTGGCTGACCCGCGCACCTGGCTGGCGAGCATGGGCGGACTGGATGGGGTGGTGAGCAAGATGGCCGAGGGGCCGCAGCTTGCCGACCTGTGGAGCGCCGAGCGGCAGCAGGCCCGCGTGGCGCGGGCTTGGCTGGATGTGCGCCGCCGCAGTCTGGAGCACAACGCGGTGGTGCTGGAAGCCTGGATGCGCGCGGGCCAGGCGTTCACGGAGGAACTGGGCGGACGGACGCGGGCGGACGGGCGCATGCCGGACCAGAAGGCGCTGCTGGCGCTGTGGACCGAGACGGCGAACCGCGTTCTTTTGGAAACGCAGCGGTCAGAACCGTTTCTCAGGACGCAAGCCGCGATGATCCGGGGCGGAACCGAGCTGCGCCTGGCGCAGCAGGAGGTGGCGGAGCATTGGGCGGAACGCTTCGGCTTGCCCACGCGGACCGAGCTGGACGACGTGCACCGGACCGTGACGGAGTTGCGGCGCGAGCTGCGCGCCCTCAAGCGCCAAGGCCGTCCCGGCCCGGCTGCCGCGTTGGCCGTGCGCAAGACACCCCGGAAGGAGCGGACGCCATGACCAAAGGAGAGATGACGCCAGCCGACGCGATGACTGCCGCAGCCGGCGCGATGGCGGAAACGGCGCGCCTCGGCGCCAAGCTGCTGGCGGGGACGGAGCTGTTCGGCCGCCTGCACGACACCGACGTGCAGATTGCCACCACGCCCAAGGACCTGGTGTGGCACCAGGACAAGGTGAGCCTTTACCGCTGTTTGGTCCCGGGATGAGGTGGCGCGGGTTCAGCTTGAAAATGTCGGGCGTCGT
>CALMAB010000375.1 GCA_937858325.1 uncultured Acetobacteraceae bacterium | reverse complement strand
GTGCGGCTGCGGCCGTGCCGCCGCAGGTGTTGCGCGGCGTCCACGTGCAGAAGGGGTCGCCGGACGCTGTAGTGCTGAGCGCCGGGCCGGAGCAGGCGGATCAGCACTTGGTGATGGTGGGCGACCAATTGCCGGGCGTTGGCCGCGTGATCGCCATCGTGCAGCGCGGCGGCTCCTGGATCGTGCGTACTGAGCGTGGGGTGATCCGATAAAGGGGGCAGCACAGCAGGGTGGAAACATGTGCAACGGCGCGACCCGGACGCTCACCTTGCCACGTCTTGACCCCTTCCGCGCTGGAGCTGGCCAGGGCAGAACCTGGCCGGTCGCGCTGCTTCACTACCCTTCCACCCGGGCTACAGCTTCATGGGGCGGCAACGGCGACACGAAGAAGCCTGGTGCGATCCCGTGTTGCCGCACCTCGCGGGCCTCGACTTGGACGACAACATGGGTAGGGGAAGCTCTTGGTTCCGCTTCCACGGGCTTGGGGAAGTCTTTTGTTCGGTCATGTTCGCCCACTTCGAGCAGCGCCTTGCAGTCGGGCCAAGGCAGAAGGGCCGGCGGGCGGTCGTCGAGGTGGACGACGACGGACCCGGTCTGCCGGCGCGCGAGCTGAACCGGGTGTTCGAGCCGTTCCACCGCGCCGAACGCTCGCGCAGCCGCGCCACGGGCGGCACAGGCCTCGGCCTCGCCGTTGTCCGCGCCGTTGTCCTCGCCCACGGGGGCGAAGCTACGCTGGAGAACCGGCAGGAAGGGGGCTTGCGGGCCCGCATCAACTTGCCTTTCTGACCAGCCATCCCAGCGACCCGCTCGCTCGCGACCCTTCGGGCGAAACCGCTCCAACTTGAGGGTGTGCGTCGTGGGCCTGCGTTTTGCAGCCTGATACCCTCGCCACCGATGCTCGGCCCATCGCCGTCCCGCGTTCGCCTGGCGGGTCGGTGCAGGTGCATGTCGCTGACCCTGTGGCGCAGGAAGCTCAGTTTCGGCTGAAAAAACAACCCGCCTTGTAAAACCCGATCCGGGTGGCTTTATCATTCCATCATGAGTTGCATCGGATTGACAGAAAGGTCCCATGCATCAGCCGATGGAGTCTATAGAGATGGCAGGCGACGATCACACGGATGTGCCGCCAGCACAGGGCGTGTCGTCCGAAGTGCATGTTCCGGCTCCGGATGTCGTCCGGCAGGGCACGCACGGCCGCCACCCGGTGCTGAAGCAAGCCATCGCGCGGTTCGTCGCCGATGTCGGCAAATTGCCTGCGAGTGCGATCCAAGCCAGGTGGAAGGACGAGGTGGAAGCGAGCCTGCGCGGACGCACGCCTTCGACTCGGAAGGCCTACATCATGCAGTACCGCGCCGCGTTGACCGATGCGCTCGGGCCGAGGCATCCGGCGCTGGGCGTCGTGAGCGCGCGTGGCCTCTTCGCGGAGATCTCCGCAGCGAAGCGGGAGGCGCCCACGCAGCAGGACCCCGGCAGCCTCATGGGCGCCGGCGCGCAGGGCGCAGCTGCCGGTCCAAGTGGGGCGAGGCCTGTCGGGCGTCCCAGCGTGCTGCGTGATGCGGTTGCAAGCTTCGTGGAACGGCTGCGGGGCGTGTCCACCCCTGCACAGCTCGATGCGCTCTGGGGCGAGGAGCTCGCCAAGCACGGTGGCAAGGCCGATCGCACGCTCAAGCTCTACGTCGTCCAGTATTACCGCCCGGCGATCCGCAGGGCGTTCGGGGACGACCACCCTGCCCTGTCCGTGGTGAGGACGCCGGATGAGCTGATCGACCGCGTCCGGACAAACGACAGAGCGCGCGTGGCGGAGTCGCACCGCCACCTAGTCGAGGTGGAGCACTGGCGGGAGATCGTGGCCCGCGGCGCCGGCCTGCTGCGCTCGCGCGAGCCGCTTTTCCTCGCCGTCGGCCTGCTGTGCGTCACGGGGAGGCGCCCCTACGAAGTCTTCTGCACAGGCCGCTTCGCGCCGGCTCCCGTGCCGGGCGGCCCCGCCCGTGCCGCGTCGCGCTGGACCGTCATGTTCGCTGGCCAGGCCAAGACCAAAGGGCGCCCGGGCACCCGTCAGGACGCCTACGAGATCCCGGTGCTGGCCGAGGCGCGCGCCGTCCTCGCCGCCTTCGCGGCGCTGCGCGCGTCGCCCGAGGGCCGGGAATGGGCCGATCTCGACAACCAAGGCTTCAGCCGCCTGACCACCGGCGTCGGGACGGACCTGCGCATCCCGCTCGCCGAGGCCGTAGAGGACACGTTCGGCGGGCTGTGGCCGGCGGAGGACCGGCTCACGCCCCGGTCGCTGCGCCCACTCTACGCCGAGGTCGCCTACCGGCACTTCGGCTCCGCGACCGTGTCCAAGAACAGCTTCTTCTCGGCCGCCCTGGGCCACACCATGCAGGACCTGGAAACGTCCTTGTCCTACATGGACTACCACCTGAGCGACGACGCGCGCGCCTCGGCGTCGGCGGCCAGGCTTGCAGGGCGTTTGGCTGCCGAGCCTGACCGGCGCAGCACGGCTGACGGCAAGGAAGAGGCTGGCAGGTGAAGCTCCTCGCCGCGGAGGGCAGGGACAGCCGGAAGCAGTCTGCGTGACGACCCCACAGCTGCGTCAGCGTGCCTGGTCACGGTGCCTTGGAGCGCCGCAAGGCTCTGCACGGCCTCCGCGATGGCCGCGAGGCCCGCGCGGGTGTCGGCGAACTTGGCCAGCAGCACCTGCTCCCGGCGCGTCGCGAACAAGAACCGCTTCAGCCAAGCGAAACCGCGCAGGGGCATCCCCAGAACGTGGACTGCCAGCCGCTTGCCGGCACCATGCCGCCACCTCATCTCCTGCTCATGTTCGCCGTATCCGAGGATGACGCCGCCGCGATTCGCGCCGCCTTTCATGAGGGCGGCGAGTTTGCAGCCGCGATCGAACTGCGCCGCCGGTTCCCGGGGATTGCCGACAACGCCCACGCCCGGCAATGCGCCCGTTCCATTGCCGGATGGAGTCCAGGTCCTCTCCCTTCGCGTCCAGCGACACGACTGCGGCCCAGGAAGCAGTCTTAGCGGCACACCGGAGCCGCCGAACGTCTCCAAGGCGCTTGGCATCGTCACGGTGCCCTGGCCGGGACCTGGGCATGTCCGACCGCACGATGCCGCCAGTGGGCCGTCACGGTGTCGGCGACTCGTCCGGCTCGTCCTCGTCCGGCTCCTCCTCGGCCGGCGGGTCGTCGAGGGGTGTCGGCCAGGCGCCGTTCAGCGTCGCGGCGTGCAAGGCGACGGTGCCGGCCGCCACTCCGGCCGGATCGGGAGCGACGCAGCGACCATCCGCATCAAGGTAGAGATGCCCGGCCTGGTCGAGGGGCAGGGTCTCGAAGAGGTCCCGCGCGCCCCGCACGGCCATCCGGAACGTGGTCGTCATGGCGGCGGGATCGACCGGGGCCGACGTCGCGATGGCCGCCCGCAGCTCGTCCGGATCGTAGCGGCTGTTGTGCACGCACTCGTCCAGGATCAGCGATGGGGTCAGGCCGGGATCCTTCGCGCAGCCTGCCCAGGCCAGCGCGGAAAGCGGGACGCCATCCCGGATCAGCGCGACGAGGTCGTGAAGGTCGCGCGGCTCACGCCGGCCGGCCGCAGCGAGCACCTTGTTCACCGCCAGGTCGAGGTCATGGAGGCGCCAACCGAACTCCCGGTCCGCAATGGCCGGGAAGAAGCGCCAGGCCGTGTCCTGGGTCCAGTCGACCAGGGTGACGCTTCCCGCGGCCGACACGCGCGCATGGGCGATGCCCTTGGCAAGCCGGAGTTCCTCCACCGCGTAGCCGTTCGCGGAAAGGGCGTCGCGGTCCGCCAGGTAGGCGGCACGCACCGCATCCGTGGTCGTGTGCTCGATGTCGAGGTCGTCGCTCCACCGTGCACGCCCGCGGTTCAGGGTCGCGCCGCCGGCGAACACGCTGTTTGGCGAGCGGTTGCGCGCCAGCACGCGTAGCAGGGCGCGCTGGAAACCGGTCAGCGCCACGGCGTTTCTCCAGCGGCGCGCAGTTCGGCCTCAATCTCGGCCGCGGCACGCAGCCCCCGCGCCCCGCCGTGCTTCTGCAGCAGGCGTGCCGCGAGCTTCGCTTTCATCAAGGGAGCAAGGCTTCGCGCGTTCGGGACGGACCAGAAGCAGAGCGTGCCGAAGTCCCTGATGGCGGCGTCGGCGAGGCTTGCCAGGCGCTCTTGCTTGGCCACGCTGTCCGTGCCGACCATCCGTCAATCGCCCCTATGAACCGCAGCCGCGGGATGATCGTCCCGAGCGCATAGCCTCGACCGCCCCTTCACTTTGGAAACATCGACCCTGCCTTGCAAGGCGGCATGACGGTTCATCTTCGCAGCTCGCCTTCAAGCAGAAGCAGGTGCGCGAGCGTGGATTGCAGCCCATCCGCGGCCCAGGCGCTTCGCACCGACATGCGCAGGCCGTCGCCGCGCAGCCGGGCGAGGTCGAGGAACAGCCCGCGCCGGTCGGCCGCGGCCTCCTCGGCGGCGAAATCCACGCCGCCGGTGCGGTAGCCGGCGACGCCCGC
>CALMAB010000374.1 GCA_937858325.1 uncultured Acetobacteraceae bacterium | reverse complement strand
GCACGAAGCGCTGCATGTCGAGGTGCGGCGCCACCAGCTCGATGACCTTGCCCTTCGCCGAGCCGACATCCGTGACCACTGCGTCGGCCCGCAAGCCCGGCGCCACGGCCCGCGCCGCGTCGCCGCTGGCGCCGACCGGCACGCCCAGCACCACCAAGTCCGCATCCCGCACGGCCGCAACGGCATCCGGCGTCGCCTCGTCCACCAGGCCCAGGGCGCAGGCCTCGTCGCGCGTTTCCACCCGGCGCGCCGTGCCGACCAGCCGTTCCGCCAGGCGGAGGCGGCGCACGTCGCGGGCAATGGACCCGTTGATCAGGCCCAGGCCCACAGAGGTGATCTGCCGGAACAGCGGCGTGCGTCCCGAATGGGAAGGGCCGCCCTCCGGCGCCTTCCGGTCCTCCCCGGAGTCGAGCATCACCGGCCGCCCGGCACGGTGGCCGCCCGCTTCAGCCGTTCCGCCTTGAGCCGCTCGGCGAGCAGGAACGCCACCTCCAGGCTCTGCTGCGCGTTCAGGCGGGGGTCGCAATAGGTGTGGTAACGGTCGGACAGCGCCGCGTCGGTGATGGCCTGCGCGCCGCCGGTACACTCGGTGACGTTCTGCCCGGTCATCTCGATGTGGATGCCGCCGGGGTAGGTGCCCTCCGCGTGGTGTACGGCGAAGAACAACTCGATCTCGCGCATGATGCGGTCGAACGGCCGGGTCTTGTAGCCGGACGCCGCCTTGACCGTGTTGCCGTGCATGGGGTCGCACGACCAGACCACCGACCGCCCTTCCCGCTGCACGGCGCGGACCAGCGCCGGCAGGTGCGCGCCCACCTTGTCATGCCCCATGCGGACGATCAGCGTCATGCGCCCCGGCTCGTTGCCGGGATCGAGGATGTCGAGCAGGCGCAGCAGCGCGTCAGGCTGTAGGCTCGGGCCGGCCTTGAGGCCGATGGGGTTGCTGATGCCGCGCATGTACTCGACGTGCGCGCCGCCGGGGTCGCGGGTCCGGTCGCCGATCCACACGAAGTGCGCGCTGGTGTCGTAGCACCCGCCCGTCACCGAATCGGTCCGGGTCATCGCCTCCTCGAAGCCGAGCAGCAGCGCCTCGTGCGAGGTGTAGAGCGTGGTGCGCGCCATGGACGGCGTGGTCAGGTCCGACATGCCGCAGGCCGTCATGAAGGCGAGCGCCTCCGAGATGCGGTTGGTCAGGTCCTCATAGCGCGCGCCCTGCGCCGAGTTGGCGACGAAATGGAGGTTCCATTTGTGCATGTTGGCGAGGCTGGCGTAGCCGCCATCGGTGAAGGCGCGCAGCAGGTTCAGCGTGGACGCCGACTGCGCGTAGGCCTGGATCTGCCGCTCGGGGTCGGGCCGCCGGGCTTCGGGCGTGAAGGCGTAGCCGTTCACGATGTCGCCGCGGTAGCTCGGCAGCTCTGCCTCGCCCTGCTTCTCCGTGTCGGAGGAGCGCGGCTTGGCGAACTGCCCTGCGAGGCGCCCCACCTTGAGCACCGGGACGCCGGCGGCGAACTTCAGCACCACCGCCATCTGCAGCAGCACGCGCAGCGTGTCGCGGATGTTGTCCGCGTGGAAATCGGCGAAGCTTTCGGCGCAGTCGCCCCCTTGCAGCAGGAAGCCTTGGCCGGACGCCACCTCGCCCAGCTTGCGCCGCATCTCGCGCACCTCGCCCGCGAACACCAAGGGCGGCAGCCGGCGCAGGCGGGTTTCCACATCGGCCAGGTGTCCACGGTCGTCATAGGCCGGCATCTGCTCGACCGGCAGCGCGCGCCAGGAGTCGGGGGACCAGGCGGGCGCGTCATATTCGGTGGCGGAAGCGCCGCTCGTGTCGGCGGCGAAGTGTGCGAAGTCATCCATGGCAGAAATCCAATATTGAACAGTGTGGCCGCGGTCGCGTCAGTCCGCCCCGTACTCGGCGTGGTGCGCGATCCCCGTGCCGTCGAACCGCATCGCTTCCTCCGCGGCGCGCAACAGCGCCTTGGCCTTGTTGCAGGACTCCCGGTACTCCGCATCCGGATCTGAATCCGCAACGACCCCGCCGCCGGCCTGGACGTACAGCGTGCCGTTCTTCACCAGCCCGGTGCGCAGGCCGATGCAGGTATCCAGGTTGCCGTCCGCGCCGATGTAGCCGATGCCGCCGGCATAGAAGCTGCGCCGGGTCGGCTCCAGCTCGTCGATGATCTCCATGGCGCGGATCT
>CALMAB010000373.1 GCA_937858325.1 uncultured Acetobacteraceae bacterium | reverse complement strand
GATGCGGGCGGGGACCGGCGCCTTCTTCATGGCGCTGTTTGCCATGGGCGGGATCATCCTCACCCCGGAACTGCGGACGGACGCGAGCTGGCCCGCTTGGCTGCAGTTCGGCATTGCCGCCAGCATGGTCTCCGCCCGCACCTGCGTCCTCGGCGGCATCGGCATCGTGGTGCTCTATGCCTACGGGATCGCGCTTTACGGCGTGTTCCACCTTTCCGACTACCCGCTGTTCCTCGGCATCGCGGCCTACATGGCCCTGACGTCCAGCACCGCGCCGCGGCTGCGCTCGCAGCGCATGCCGATCCTTTACGCGACGGTGTGCGGCAGCCTGATGTGGGGCGCCGTCGAGAAGTGGGCTTACCCGCAATGGACGTTTCCCCTGCTCGACGCGCGCCCGTACCTCACCCTTGGCATCCCGCCCGGCGACTTCATGGTGGTGGCGGGCTTTGTCGAGTTCGCGCTGGCCTTCTACATCCTGACCGGGTTGGGACTCCTGCGGCTCGGCATCTGCGGCCTCGGCCTCATCTTCGTGGCGGCCATCGTGGACTTCGGCAAGATCGACGCCATCGGGCACCTGCCGATCATGGTGTCCCTGGTCGCCATGTTCCTGCACGGGCCGACACGGCTGCACCATGGGCTGCACGACGCCCGGCGCGGGCTTCTGGCCGAAGCAGGCAAGGCGGGGTGCTGCTTCGCGACGGCGATCAGCCTCTGCTTCGCCGCCTATTACGGCCTGCAACATGCGGAATACCGAGGCGCAGGCCGGTCCAGCCACGCGGCGCTCGTGGTGCCGACGCGCGTGCAGACGCAGATCCGATGAGAAGCCTGGCCGCTATCGGGACGACGCGCCCCGCTGGAACAACGGAGGACGCGCGGCCGGCGTCCACGCGCGTCCCACGCCTGGCCTTGAGCGTCGCCGCGGCGGGGTTGGCTTTCGCCGCCGGGGCCGGGTTGGTGTCGGCCGCCATCGCTTGGACGCCGACCCGCAGCAGCCCCCAGGCCCTCGCCCGCGGCGCCCGGCTCTACGCCGCCGAGTGCGCGAGCTGTCACGGCTCAGCCCTGGAGGGCCTAGCGGCGCCAAGCCCGCCTGACGTTGCGGCGCCGCGGCCACCGCCGCTTGGCGCGGGCGGGCACGCCTGGCAGCACTCCGATGCCGAACTCAGGGCCATCGTGGCCCGAGGCATCGGCGCTGCCTTGCCGCCGGCGCCACCCAACATGCCGGCCTTTGCGCAGCGGCTCGGCAGCGACGAGATCGATGCCGTCCTGGCCTACGTAAAGAGCCGCTGGCCAGCTGGCCTCAGCGCCTACCAGGCGACCTTGAACCCGAACGGGGGCAAGGCCCTCGCCGCGCTCTTGCGCGATCCCGCGTGGAGGTTCCCAAGCCAATGCTTGCCGCCGCCAGCCGCCACGGGCAACCCCTGAGCGGCCGCGGCGGAGCAGGAACGCCCCAGGTCAAGGCTCGATGTAGTGAGTACGCAACGAATGCGCGCCGAGCTTTTCCGCGCGCGAGATGATCGCGCTGCGGTGCGGCGGCCCGGTGACGTCCAGTCGCATGCGGACGCGACGTGCGTTGTCCAAGTTGACCGGAGCGCCGAACAGCGGATCGTGAGCCTGCGTCGCGGCACAGGACTGGAACTCGACCTGGCCGTAGTCGGGAAGGGGAAAAACGGGGAAAGGCGGGTTCAAGTCGGTCGGCCGCTCGACGATCCATTCAGCGGTGGAGCCTTCGACGGACAAGCCAAGCGGGTTGTCCCCGATGTACAGCAAAGGGAGCGTCCAGAGCTTCGAAAGGTTTGCCATCAGGACGTATACGGCGTCGCTGGTGCTGTTGACCGCAAGGATGCACACCATCCTGTTCTCGGCGCCGACTGGGTATTTCACGGCGTCGAACGTCACGGGCGGGAAGAGTTGGTCCCGCACCCACCATTGGAACCAAACGGAATAGGTGGGCGCCGCCGCGGCGCCCCCGGCGACCACGACCGCCTGGGTGGTGCCGGCCTGCGGAAGCGACTGGCTGCGCCGGAAGTTGCCGTCCAGCCCGACCCACGTCGCCACCCGGTAGTCGCCGTCGGTGAGGCCGCCCCCTGCGGTCTTCGGCGCTTCGGGCGTCGGAACCCTCCAGGTGGCGCCAATCGCCGTGAACCGCCTGTACCTGTTGGCGACGACGTAGGCGCCGGACCAGTTGGTGCTGCCCGTTTGCCGGCTTTGCCCCGGTCCCAAGGCCGTCTTGACGGCCTGGACCGTCTTGCGCAGGCCGGTGAGCCGGTAGCTGGGGTCGAAGGTCAGGTCGGCCAGTTGGACCGCTTCCAACCGCATGGGAGGCGAAAGCGCCTCCCGCCAAAGCGCGGAAAGCACGGGATGCTCGGTTTCCGGCGGCCTGGGAGCGATGCCAAAGGCGGCGAGTTCCTCATCGGACGCCCTCAGCGGGTTGAACTCGGGCGGCGGCTGTGGCTTTTCCACCAAGCGTCTCGCAACTTCGGCGCTGGCCACCAGGAGCCGCCGGCTGACAGGCGCCACCATCACTTCCACTCCTCCCGGGCGGCGCCCATGGCATCGCCGAAGGTCCTGGGCAAATCACCCGCTGGCACCCCCTCTGCAGCCGAATTATCCCTGAAATACGTTTGGATACTGGTCGCCAGCGCCTCGCCGGCCGTGGTGTCCGACCTGAAGTGCAGGCCGGCGATCTCGCGATTGCGGCCGATCCGGTTGGCCAGCGCGGTGAGGACAAAACCCACGTCCGCCTTTGACGCCGCCGTCGGCATGGCCTCCGCCGCGAACAGCGCCATGAGGTGTGCCTGCGTCGCATGTCCGCTCGGGTAGGACGGGTGGCCCGGCACCGGGATGGGCGGCAGCAGCGCGGGGCACAGATGCGACGGGCGCGGCCGCTTGTGGACCTCCTTGAAGTGCATCGCGACCAACCCGCCTATCATTTCCGCGGCGTAGAGCAGGCGGCAGGTCGCCGGGTAGGAGCCCAACGTGATCCCGAGCGCCGCCATGAAATCGGTCACGAACTCCCCGTTCTGCCCAAGGATCTCCCCCAGGGCATCCGCACGCTCGTCCTCGGCGGCTCTGACGAGATCCTTGATCTCGCCACCCAGCGTGCCCGGCGCTGCCGGCGCTGGACAGGTGACGCCGGCTGTCCAACCCAAGGCCGCAAACTCCTGCAGCAGCAGCGAGGCCGACCAGAACGGCGACCAGCGCTTGACCGGATAGCTGCCGATGGCGAGCACCTTGTTCTTGACGTCGGGTTCGCTGACGAAGGGAAGATCGACGCGGTCCGCGATGAACCAGGCCGCGCCGACGCTCCCGGCGTTTCCGGCACTGCCCGAGCTGCCTGAGCTGCCCGAACTGCCGGAACTTCCGGAGCTGCCTGAATAGCTTGCCATGTCTCGTCTCCTTCGGGTTTGGGGTTGCTAAGCATCATTCTGCGGAGTGTGCTTACACGCAGCAGGAAAAATGATGCGTCTTCAATGACTCCTAAGCAGGCTTTCGTGGCGCAAGCCACGAAAGCCTGCTTAGTCGGGAAGCCCCGCTTCGCGCAGGCGCGCCACGTAGTCTTCCCGAATGGGATGGGGCAGCACCGTGCGCGCCGCGAAGGCGGACAGGCGGAATCCTGGTTCCGTTGCCAGCAGGCGGGCTGCCATGTTCCGCGCCTCCGCAACCCGTCCGGCCGCCACCAGGGCAACCGTCAGCAGCCTCAGGTTGGAGCCGTGGGTTTCGCAGCGGGCCGTCACCCGGAGGCCGAGCGCAATGGCCTCCTCGAGCCGGCCGGAGATGTAGTACGCCTGCGCCAGGATCGACTGGTGGAAGAAGGCGAAAGGGTCCAAGGGCGAAAGCCGCTGTGCCTGCTCGCCGCACCGCACGGCCTCGGCGGGATCGCCCAGGAAGCCGTAGGTGAGTCCCCGCATGGTCCAGGCCAAGGCGCTGTTCGGCCCAACGGAGACGGCGCGGTCCAGAACCGTCCTCGACGCTTGGTAGTCCCGCATCCAGGCCAGGCAGTGGCCCCGGATCGCCAGCGCGAGGTGGTCGTTCTGGTCAAGGCTCACCGCAGCCTCGCTTTGCCGCGCCGCCTCCGCCTGGTCCGTGCCGGGATCGCCGGACCATCCCTGGGAAATGCGCAGGATGTGCCACCAGCCCGCATAGGACCGCGCCGCCGCGTAGCCGGGATCGTGCGAGATCGCCTGCCGCAGCAGGCCGCCGGCGCGCGAAAAGGAGTTGCGGTCCAACCGGTTGAGCTGGTCGAGCGACTGCAGCAGGAAATCGTAGGAGGACATGTTGTCCGGGTGCTTGCGCATGGCTCGGCGCAGCTCCTGCTCGCGGACCTGCGGCGCAATGGCGGCCACCACCTGGGTCGAGATCCGGTCCTGCAGCTCGAACAGGTCGGCTTTCGTGCCGTCGTACTGGTCGGCCTGGAGCACCATGCCTGATTCGGCGTCCGACAGCTCGGTCAGGATGCGCAGCCGGTTGGCGACGCAGCGGACGCTGCCGGCCAGCATGTAGCGCACGCCGAGCTCGCGTCCGACCCGGCGCGGATCAACCGTCATGCCGGCATAGCACAGCGTCGAACCCTGCGACAGGACGAACAGGTCGCGAAGCCCCACCAGCACGTGGATGACGCCTTCGATGATGCCCTCGGCGAAGTAGGCCTCCAGCCCGCCCCGCTTCGCCCAGCGAAACGGCAGGACGGCGATGGAGGGGCGTCCGTCAGCCGCCGCCGACACCGGGCGCGGCAGCCCGGTCGTACTTGGGCGCAGGCCGTAGGCGCGGATCGGCCGGCCGATGTTCTTGAGCCGCAGTTCGCCGAGGTCAACCGCGGACAGGTCGTCGCGTCCGACCTGTTCGAAGACCGCGCCGGTGACGACGACGCCGCCGGGTTCCGCGTGGGTCTGCAGCCGGGCCGCGACGTTGATGCCATCGCCGTAGATGTCGTCGCCCTCGACGAAAACGTCGGCGACGTTCAAGCCCATGCGGTAAAGGATGCGCGCGGAGGCCGGCCCGGCTGTTGAGAACCCGGCAACGACGCCCTGGATCGACAGCGCGCAGTCCAGGGCGTCCTGCGCGTTGTCAAAGGTTGCGAGAAAGCCGTCGCCGGTCCGCTTGACCACCCGGCCGGAATGCTTCGCGATGGCGGGAACAACGGCCTCGGCTTCCAGCTGCATGAGCCGCGCGTGCGTCGCCTCCGCCGCGACTTCCATCATGCGGCTGTAGCCCGCCACGTCGGCGGCAAGCACGGCAACGAGCCGACGCGCAGTGCGGGCCATCACCTCTCCAAACTCCGGTGCGGCACGGAGGAGCCGCCGGTCGGTCGCAAAGACGCGTGATGTCAGTGGACCCGGTTGTTCCATGTCAATGGTGATCTCCCGCGCAAGAAGGCATAATGCTGACTTTGCCGCCGCGGCACGCTTGTCGGCTGCCTGGTTTCGCGCTTCAGGCGAACAATGGCATCCAAGCGGCTCGCGTGGCGCAATCCCCATGGCAGGGAGGGCGAGGCCGCGCGGTGCGGGAGCGCCCCCCTGTCGTGCTGGACCGCGCTCCGCCGCCGGGGCCGGGCAGGGGCGCGTCAGCCCCGGCAGCCAAGGATGGCCGCCGTGAGCGCGAACCGAACTGCCTGGAAGGACGCCAATCGGCATCATGGCCTGCCTCAAAGAATGGGCACGAGCCGTGTCGTGTCGTCCAAGCCCGGAGACAAGGAAAACCGGCGGCATCGACCCGTGGGGTATGTACAAGACTCACCAAGTGCGCAGCACGATCTCAACGGGTCCTGGCCAGCGTGGCTGTGACCAAGGACACAGGCAGGGTCAGTTATGACGGGCGCGAGCACCTTCTGGCCGGCTGGCCAGACCCGTCCCGTCGCCCGTTCCCCGGGCTGGCGGCCGTCTGCTTCCACCCTTTTCGCGCCGCGCTGGTGGTCCCTGGATTGCCGCACCGTCAGGGGCGGCCCGCAATGACGGAAGGGGCGGGGCAAGCGGCCGTGGTCGCTGCAGACCAGAGCGGCAAGCAGGTGCCAACGGGGTGTCTTCGTTCGATTGGGAGGGCAAGGACGCTGATGGCCAAGACGCACGTGAACAGCAAGAGCGGCGGCGGCTCGGGCTGCCGCATGGCCGATCAGGCCATCGCTTCCATCCGCATCGTCTCCGTCACGAGTTCAAGCGCGCATCGCGCCGCACCACGGGCGCCGACCCGTTGCCGACGTGGTTGCGGCGGAGCATGGCGTGCAGCGTCGGACGCGCCCGGCCGGCAACCAGCATCGGCGGCGATGGCACGGGCGCCAAGCCTTTGAACCGGGCTACAACGTCACGCTCGCGACCGACGCGGTGACCGACACCCGCGCGGACGCGCACGCGAACGGCATGGGGCGCATCTTCCCGCAAATGGGAGAGACAGGCGCCGTTGCCGACGTCCTGCGTTTGCTGAACAGCGCCGGTGCATGACCGGCGCGCACGGCGGCGCGTTCCGCCCGCTCGGTCGTCAAATCGGCGCGCAACGATGAGCGGCCCGACGCGCATTCGTTGAGATCGAGGCGGTCATCCGAGGCGCGCTTTCGGGGACCGAGCGCACAGTCATCAAGACGGACGCGAAGCCAGCCAACCCGGCGCAGGCTCACCTGGTGGCCTTCGTGCTGCACCCGTCGGACCAGTTCGAGGAGGACGGGCGGGCGGAGCACGCCGGCACCGAGGGCGTTTACGTGTTGGAGGGCCAGGTCGAGATGCGCCTCGCCGACCGCAGCAGCGGCCTGTCCACGGGCGACTACCTGCAGCTCCCCGGCCACCTTCCCCACCAGATCCGCAAGGTCAGCCAGCGGGCGTCGCTCCTCGTCGTCGTCGGGCGGGACTGAGGGCCGTGGCGGCGCCGACCCGAGGACGAACGGTACCCGAGCACGAGCGCCCATGGATCGACCACTACTCTTGGCTGCTCTCGGACTGGGCATACCTCGGCAGGATCCGTTTTAAGCGGGTGGCCGCGCGGCACCGCGTCCCGGTCAACCACGTGCCGCTCCGGCTGCCCGACGTTTATGCCCGCTTCGACGGTCAGGGTTTCTGCGGCCTGGACCGCTTGGACCGGCGGGCAGATAGTGCGCGTGGACGTCAACGCGCGGCAAGGGCGCCGGGCTGCCTGCCGGATGTGCCCGGGCCGGGCCAGCCAGCGTCGCGGCGAGCAAGCCACCCAAGGTGCCGCGCCGGCCGAGCCGAAAAGGTGACGACATCGCTGGTTCCTGGGGTTGGACGCGGATGACCGGGGCAGCGGCGCCTATGCGGCGGCGTGTTCTGCGACCATGGGCAGGCGGACGCCGTGGTCGCCCAGCGCCTGGGTCAACTCGTCCACAAGCCCAGCGAGGCCCTGGGCCTCCGAAGCGCCCCCGAACACGTAGAAGTCCGGCCGGGTGACCATGCCCGCGGCACCATGCGCGGTCAGGAAGCTCAGGTACTTGCCATCTGCGTCCACGACCATGTCACCGACCATGTCGCCCTGCGGCGCGGCGGAGATGCCGACGACGTGGGCGCCCAGCCCTTTCAAGGCGCGAAGCTGGTCCGGGCGCAGCACGGTTGCCGGGTCGGCATCCCGCAGCACGACGCAGAAGCCCAGGCCCACCACGTCGTCCCAGCGACCCTCGCGCCCGCGCCAGCGCACGGTGCCGTGCGGCGACAAAAGCCCGGCCATGGGCGTGCCCTGCGCCACCAGCCCGGCCGTCAGGTGCGGGAAGGGCGGGAACGGCGCGGCCGTGCCGGCCTTGAACGCCCGGTCGCGCTCGGCCGCTTCCGCCGGGTCGGCGATGCAGATGATGCGGCCGAGGTAAACGGCGGCGTCGATCACCCCGTTCACGTGCGGCTTGCGCTCGGCGGTGTAGCTGTCCAGCAACTCATCGCCTGCCTGGCCGCGCAGGATGCGGTCCAGCTTCCAGCTCAGGTTCCAGGCGTCGCGGATGCCGGCGCACATGCCCTGGCCCATGAAGGGCGGCATGGTGTGCGCGGCGTCGCCGGCGATCAGCACGCGGCCCTTGCGCCAGGTTTCGGCCACCAGCGAGCGGAACGTGTAGATGGTGTGGCGCACCAGCTCGGCCTGGTCGGGCCGGACCCACTTGCCCAGCAGCTTCCAAACGTGCGCCTCGTCCTGCAGCGCGTCTCGCGTTTCGCCGGGCAGGCGCATGAACTCCCAGCGCCGGCACACCCGGCCGTCCTGCACGCCGCCGGGCACCATGGTCGTGGGGCGCTCGGGGTTGCAGTACTGGCCGCAGTCCGGGATGTCGAGGGTGACGCCGGGGTTCAGCTTCATGTCCACCACCAGCCAGTCGGCCTGGAAGCCGGCGTCCTCGCGCCCGATGCCCAGGCGTCCGCGCACGGTGCTGTTGGCGCCGTCCACGCCGACCAGGTAACGGGTCCGCAGCGTGCGCGTCTCCGTGCCCGCGAACTGCTGCAAGCGGACCTCGACGTGGTCGCCACGGTCGGTGAAGCCCGCCAGCTCCCAGCCCAGGTTCAGCTCGACGCCCGGCTGCTCCCGCACCACCGCGCGGAACTCCGCTTCCAGGCTGGGCTGGTGGACGAAGTTGACCTCCGGCCCGCCGGACACGGAGTCGGCGCTCCAGTCAAGGCAGAGCAGCTCCTCCCATTGCGCGTTGAACCATTGGTACAGCGGCGCCGGCTGCGACACCCGGGCCAGCCCGTCGCCCACGCCGATGGCGCGCAGCATCCGCGCGGCCTCATGGTCGATGCAGACCGCGCGCGGCAGGGTGTAAGGCTCGGACCACCGCTCGACCACCGCGACCCGGTGCCCTTGGCGGGCCAGCATCAGCGCCAGGACCTGGCTGACCGGGCCGTAGCCGATCTGGACGACGTCATGCATCGCTTCCTGCTGCACAGGTGGACCCTCCGGTGTTCTGGTCCTTGCTTGGGCGCGCCGTGCCGGCGCCGGTCAGATCCCGGCGGCGGCGGGCATCTCCGGCTCGTGCGGCGCCTCGTGGTTGAAGGCGAAATCCTTCGGCGGCTCCGGCCCCCACAGGTAGAAGCTGTTCTCGATGGGGTGCGACTTGCCGGCCCAGTCCATCTCGACCGGGATGTAGTCGATGTCGCAGGAGTATTCGCTGTAGCTGCCCCAAGGGTCGCGCACGTAATGGAAGTAGTTGGAGCCGAGCACGTGCCGCCCCAGCCCCCAGCCGTCGGCATAGCCGCTGTCGGCCATCGTCATCGCGCCCAGGCCGATGTCCTGGATGGAGGGCACGTCCCAGCTGCAATGGTGCAGGCCCGGCGCGTTGGACTTGGCAAAGGCCACCATGTGGTGGTCGCTGCCGTGGACGCCGTGCATGAAGGCGACGACCCCGCCGGACTCGTCGGACAGCCGCAGGCCGAGCACCTGGCCGTAGAACCGTATGCTCTCCGCCACGTCGCGCACGAAGATGAGGATGTGCGCCAGGCGCCGGGGCCGCACGTCGGGCACGGCGCCGCGGATCGGCGCCCCGCGCTGGCCCGGCCCGGCAATCAGGTGCTCGACCGTGGACTTGGCGTCCGGCGACGACTTCTCGGCCACCCGCAGCTCGATCAGCAGGCCGTTGCAGTCATTGAACCAGATGCCGTTGCTTTCGAAGCCGGGCGGCGGGTCCAGGCGCTGCACGCCGGCCTGCTGCAGCCGGGCGCGGAACCGCTCCATGTCGTCCTCGAACACGCCGAACGACAGGTGGCCCAGCGACTTGCGCGGCCCCTCAACCAGCAGGCCCCAGCGGTGGGGGTGGTTGAAGGTGTACAGCCCGAGGCCGTTCCCTTCTTCCCGCACGTCCAGGCCGAACCTGGCATAGAACCGCCGAGCCTGCTCCAGGTCGGGCACGGCCATGCGGAAGGTGTCCATGGAATGCGCGCCGAGCGCGTCCGGGCGGCGCGTGGGCGCGATGTAGTGGCCAATCTGGGTCATTCTTTTCCTCCTTTGCCGCGCATTCTAGCGGTCCGATGCCAATGCGCGCTTCGGCGCGTTGGCTGAATCGGTCCACCAAACCAACCTAGTGCTCTGGCTCATGCTGCACCTCCTGTATGCGCCAGAGCACTAGGCCGCGGTCGCTGGAAAGCGCTGGGCTGGACTGAGCGGCCCTACTCCGCAGCCTCCGCCCGGGCCGCTGCCTGGTCGGTGATCGGGTTGCGCAGGACGCCCAAGCCCTCAAGCTCGACCTCGCACACGTCGCCGGGCTTCATCCACAAGGGCGGCTTGCGCGCGAGGCCCACGCCGGACGGCGTGCCGGTCACAATGACGTCGCCCGCCTCCAGGGTAAGCGCCTCGCTGAGGGTGGACACAAGGGTCGCCACGTCGAACACCAGGTCGTTCGTCGAGGCGTCCTGCACGACCTGCCCGTTCAACCGGGTTTGCAGCCGCAAGCCCGCGCAGCCCGGCGGCAGCTCGTCCGCCGTCACCAGCCAAGGGCCGAAGGCGCCGGTGCCGTCGAAGTTCTTGCCCATCGTCCATTGCGGCGCCTTGAACTGGTAATCGCGGATGGAGGCGTCGTTGAACAGCGAGTAGGCGACGACGTGGTCCAGCGCCTGCGCCTTCGGGATGTCGCGCCCGCCCCGGCCGATGACGGCGACGAACTCGCCCTCGTAGTCCAGCTGCTCGGACACGCGCGGGCGCACGATGGGCGCGCCGTGGCCGATCAGGCTGGACGCGAAGCGGCCGAAGATGGTGGGATAGCCCGGCACCTCAAACCCGCTTTCCGCGGAATGGTCGGCGTAGTTGAGGCCGACGCACAGGATCTTGGGCGGCGACGGCAAGGGCGGCAGCAGTTCCGCCGCGTCCAGGTTGACCTCCGGCCCGCCCAGCAAAACGTGCCCGGCTGCCGTCAGGTGCTCGCGCCCCTTGGCTACAAGGCTGGCCAGCGTGCCGGGATACGAGGCATGGGTGGAGGCGTAGCCGCGGAAAGGGCCGCCCGCCTCCGCAGCGGCCAAGCCTTCGACGCCGTCCTGCCGGTATGATGCGAACCTCATGCGTGCCCTCTCCCCCTGCTGCCGCGCCGTCCGCTGCGGCGCCTGTTGGCCACCACATGCCACCGGCTAAATCCACGAGTCAACAAAAAATCTATTATTCTAACAAGTATGGTTTTCTGTGCCGGGCGTGCGCTACGATGCCGCCATGTCGCGTTCCCGTTCCGCAACCACCCACACCCAGGACACCTATGAGCGCCTGCGCGCCGACCTGCTGGCCTGCCGGCTGCGGCCCGGCGCGCGGCTGACGATCAGCGACCTTTGCGGACAACTGGGCGCCAACCTCAGCGCCGTCCGGGAAGCGCTGTCGCGGCTGACCTCCGAGGGCCTGGTCGTCGCCGAGCCGCAGCGCGGCTTCCGCGTGGCGCCGATCTCGGCGGACGAGCTGCGCGACCTCACGGCGGTGCGCGCCGACATCGAGGGGATGTGCCTGGAACGGGCCATCGCCGCCGGGGACGTGGGCTGGGAGTCGCAGCTCGTGGCCGCCTTCCACCGCTTGTCCCGCACCCCGGAGCGCGAGCCGGCGGACCCGCAGCGCATGAACGAGGCGTGGTCCGCCGCGCACTCCGCCTTCCATGAGGCCCTGGTGAGCGCCTGCGGCAGCCCGTGGCTGCTGCGGCTGCGCGCGATCCTGTATGCCCAAAGCGAGCGCTATCGCCGGCTGTCGGTCCCGCTTGCGGAGGTGGCGCGCGACCTGAACCGGGAACACCAGGCGATCATGGAGGCCGCGCTGGCCCGGGACGCCGGGCAGGCCAGGGCTTTGATGGCGCGGCATGTCGAGTTGACGACCCGGGTGCTGCTGGAACAGTCCTGGCCGGTGGAGGAGAAACGAGCGTCAGGCCGCCGCGCCAGCCGTCCCGCCAAGGAGGCCGTCGCTTCTGCCGCTTGAGATCAGGTCCCGGCATCCGGACCGGGGTCGCAGGCGACCAAGACGCGCGCCGACACGGACGAACAACCGGCGGCAGGTGGTACGCATGGCCGCCAGCACGGGGCGGCGCCGGTTGCGGCCGAGCTGGGCATCCCCGCGCGACGCCTTCGGACGTCGCGGGCCATGCCCTGGTCTCGCGCTGGGTGGGCCGGCACGGGCCACCGGAAAGGATGGCGGCTTCAGCGGCCAGACCCTTCCACCTCGGCTTCCGCCCAGTCCAGCTCCTCCTCGACCCGGTGGAAGGCATCGTCGCCGATGCGCTCGTCCCGGCGCAGCGCCGAAAGC
>CALMAB010000372.1 GCA_937858325.1 uncultured Acetobacteraceae bacterium | reverse complement strand
CGGCCTTGTTTCCGTGAAGGCGACGACAACCGAGCGGCTGGGGTTCGCCGGGCGCAGCGAGGGCATCGCGGCACAGGCGGTGGCGACGGTGCTGCTTCCGGCCTGATGCTTCGGTATGTATGTGAAGTGACAGGGAAATCTGGAATCCGTGGTCGGTCAAGTCATTGATTCCGTTGTGCGGAGATGACACGCAATCTGGAACACGTTGACACACCCGATGGAATCAAGGGCTTGTAGGTGACACTTCGGGTGGAATGGATGACATAAATGCTGGAGTCATTGACAAAATCGACGGAATGCCCTCGCGCTGGTCTGGGCGCCCAGCAAGTGCCAGACTATCCCTTCCAGGCTGTGCGCCAGGCTGCATCGAGTTGCTCTCTCGTGCAATGGACCCGCTCGCCATACTTCGCGTCGCCCGGGAATGACGCGAGCACGCGCTGCTCCATGTCGTACGCTTGGGCAGCCGATGCCCATTTTTGGATGAAGCCGCCTATCCCGTGCCAGATCTGTCCGTCCAACGCCTCGTGCGGGACGTGGGCGTTCAATTCCTTCAAGCGATCGCTCGCGTTGTACGCCCAGCCTACTTTCCAGACGTTTTTCGCCCCGAAGCGGAAGGCGTAGGTCACCGCGGGTTTGATGATGCCTTTCACTGTGGTGGAGGTGAACGAGGCTGGGATTGGACCCACTGTTTCGCCAGGGCCAACCACAGCAGAGATCGCGGCCCGCTCGTCATAGATCGCCTGAGTCGTCGCGATGTTCACCTCTTCCCGGGGGAGAGCCAAGACACGCCGGGATTCCTCATCGGACAGGAGAACCGCGTTCGAGATGGCCGCCATCGGCAACTGGCGGCCGAGCACCTCAACGAGGCCGGGCAGCGAACTCCCTGTGAAACGCCAAGCACGGGTCATCAATACGGAATGCGGCCACTGAATATCGCCATTCGATCCCTTTGGCGCGCTCGCGAACGCCTCCGGGTGTAGTGCTTCACGACTGTGGATCCGCTTCCGGCCAAACTCGGCAAATCCCAGCAACCTCCCGCGTTCGTGCTCTTCAACCTCCTCGCCTAGAGTCGCCGTAAACACCACGACGTCACCAGGACCAGAGTCGGCAAGCAACCCATCAAGGCTTCCTAAGCGGCTGAAAGACACCACGGGCCAACGCACCGGGTCAAAACCGTAGAATCGCTTAATGAATACCTTCATGCACCATGCCCGGCGGTTGCCCCTCCGGTGGAAGAACGTATCCGGGCAGCGCGACCGAGGTCTACCAGCAAGGCGCAATGCGTCTGGGAAAGCCGAATTGGGCTAGCGTTGGCTTACGGGGTTTCCCTCACGGCAGGAACCTGCTCTAGACTCCGTGCGAGCAGGAATACGGCATTGGCGGTTACATACCAGTTTGGCAGAATGAAGTTTTGCGTGGCGCGAGCCGTTTGCGGCTACGTCACACGCGCGTATCTCGCCATCAATGGCTACGAAGATGCAGCACAAAGCGCCGCGGATGAGGACGCGAAGACACTCGATCAAATGGTCCGCAATCAGGAGGCGGTGCTTGCCGACATGCTGTCCAAGCGGGCGCGGCCACCCATACTCATCCCGGATGATTTCAGGATCCTGGTAGCGGAACCGGTATTACCTGCCGAAGTCATCCCTAATCTATCAGCGACGATGGCCAGGCGCGTTCAATTAAATGCCCCGAAACTGGTTTTCATAGTTGAACGAAGAGGCGTCTTGACTCCAGGTCAGGCGTTTGACGCCCTTCCGGTTGCAATCGCGCTGGTCAAGTCGATTGCAGATCGGGAGGCCAAGGTCGGCTCAACACCGCCCACTTCCCACCACGGTCGCCACTGAGGATCGTGGATCACCGCCGAGCGGGCAGCGATGTTGACTGGGTGGTTCGGATCGAAAAGGCTGCCGTGCCCTCCCGCGAGTGTTTCGCGTTCGCGGGCCTGGGCAACCTGCATGCGCACGCGCTCCAAAATCCGAAGGTCATCGTCCGTCCCTAGTGCCTCCACATGTGGACTCACCTCTTCAAGCATGCTGGCCATGCCGCATACGTTGCCGCATGCTTCCAGGTGGCCCATGACCTCGACAAGAAATCCCATGTCGGGTGGGACGACGTGCTGTCCAGCAGCGGCTGCAAAAGTGTCCATCAACGTGACCTCGCCTCTGCACCATCGGCGCAAGCTTCAAGCCTAACCGAGGATCACGCAAAAGCAGAAACCTTATCTCATGCTGGATGAGCTACCCGATGAGGGCGACAACACACGCCCGTCTCTGGTCGCCATTGGATGAGAGTTGAGGCTCAGATCAGGCTCGGTGGCATGGCGGGGAGCCATGCCACCATGGTGCAAGGCACACGGCTATGAGCCGCAGTTAACAACCTCTCCGCCGATGTTGGTGGACACCCACATCTCCATTTTAACCATTGTGTGAGGCGAGCCTGCTCAACCGTAGGCTCATCGCCAACGTGCTGACGCCAAATTTCTTGGCCAGGGGCGCCATCGCTTCAGGATCCTCGGCGTCGATCAGAAACGCGTCGGGATCCGCGAGGAGGAACTCGCTCGGCATGAGGATTGAGGCCGCAAAATGATTTGCCTCCACCTCTTCCACGTCTACACCCCGGGAGGACAAGTCCGACCGTAGATTGATGCGGAAGCCGGGGTCGTAATGGACCGGGTCCCCATCGTGCAAGAGAGCATGGCCCAACTCGTGGGCGGCGGTGAAGCGTTGACGTGTGCGCGGATCCTTGCGGTTCACCCCGATCACTATCGATCCCTCACCGCGCACGAGGACGCCCGACGCGCTATGCCCGAGATCAGCGACTCTCAGCTTGATGCCATGCGATCTGATGATCTTCTCGATCGGCACCGGCGGCGCCGTGACACCCGCGTCCGACAGCAACTTGGTGACCTGGCGCTTGATAAGCGCGTACCGTGGGCCACGTGACTTCATGCCTTTCTCTTGCCCCGACGAACAGGCGAGACGACAGACGCCACGAACGCCCGCACACCCTCCGGCAACGGACGGTGCGCCCCACTCGGTGCCTCACCATCTACATCCGGCATGAGTTGGTCCCATCGCAGGTCGAGCGCCCTGGCGAGGCCGACGAACTGATGGAGGAGGACGGCCTGCCGCCCGGTCTCAATGTTGGCCACGGAGCTCCGGGTCACTCCGGCCCTGTCCGCGAGGTCTGCCTGGGTCAGTCTGAGTTCCTCCCGGCGCTTCCGGATGCGTTCCGCCAGCTTCAGGTAGAAACCTTCGTTCACCGTTCCAACCTCTGAGCCTGCCAGGCTCTATCTTGTGTCCATCCATCCGGTCAATCGGCAACACCTAATGCCGGTGTGGTCTTTTGTGCATCTCATGCACGTAGCCATTGTCGCTGAGTTGACAAGCAAAGCCCGACTCGGTAAGTTCCTTGTATGCCGCTCAGTGGTGGCGATCCTTTTTGAGGAGGCGCTTGTGCCGAAAGAGCGTTTGTTCGTGGAGCGCCGCTCCCAGGGCGATTACGCGGTGAGGAAGCCGAACTCGGAGCGGGCAAGCGCCGTTCGCCCGACCCAGGCGGAGGCCATCGAGCGCGCGCGCGAACTCAATCCCGATCAGCAGCCGCTGGTCGAGCGTGTCCGCAACACCGACACCGGATCGCGGGACAAGTGGCGTAAGCCGTAGAACGCGGTGGAGGAGACTCCACGGTAAGCTCGTCACTTTTCGACCATGCACATCACCACATCCTTGATCGCGCTCGCGAAGACGGGCGTTGGGAAGGCTATCGGTCATCTGACCCCTGAGGCGCGTCGCCTCGTCGCGCAACGGCGTGCGGCGGCTGGCGAGGAGGCATACCCTCACGGTTTCCTCGCGGCTGAAGTTGACGCGGTCATCGCGGTGCTCACCGGCCGGGCGGAGAAGCCGGGGTTGCTGCGTGACTGGATGGCGCAGGTCAAACAGTCCATCACGGGCGTGAACGATCTGTTCCGCGGCGACAGCCTGAGGGCGTGGTTTGACGACCCGAGCGTTCGATCTGCGCTCGGCACAGTGGCGATTGGGCGCCTCATGGGCGAGCACCTCACTCAGCGCGAGGAGCAGGCGAACTCGACTCTGGCAGCAGCCTACGAGCGTCACCTCGGAGACAGGGGCGAATTCGCGCGAGGGGCGATCGAGGTCGTCGTGGCCGTGCTTGCTGCTGGCGTCTACGCGGCCCTCTCGGCCGATCCCAAGGCGGAAGCGCTCGCCGTGCTGATCCTGGCCGGATACGCCTTCCACGGCGAAAAGCTTGACCGCATCGAGGGCGAGCTGAGCTCGATCAGGTCTGCCCTGCTCAATGACGACGTCGTCCACGCGCCCTCCGTCCTGCCGGACGACAAAGCACGGGGGACTCCCTCTCCGCCGCATCCGGCCGTGGACATTCAGGCCGTCTCACGCGCGTTCGGGACCGCTTCCCAGGCTCTCCTGGGTTGGCCGCAGGAGATCGATGGCCGCTGGATCGAACGGCCGGAACTGGAGCACCTCCATACGCTGGCGGCCAGCGACACCCCTGGGCTGACTGTGCTGCTCGGCAGACCCGGCGAGGGCAAGTCGGCCCTGCTCGCTCGGCTCGGGAAGAGGCTTGCGGACGAGGGCGTCCTGCTCCTCGCAATTAAGGCGGACCAGATGCCGAGGCATGTCGGCACGCTTGCAGCCCTGGACGAATGGATCGGCGTGAAGACCTCGGTCGCCTCGGGCCTTCGGGAGATGGCGGGTGCCCGGCGGGTCGTCTTGCTCGTGGATCAACTCGACGCGCTGGCCGACCTCATGGACCTGCATGGGGAGCGGCTGGCGGCCCTGCTGCGCCTGATCCACGAGGTGGTGAACACACCCAGCCTCCAGGTGATCCTGACCTGCCGGGAGTTCGAGTTTCGCAACGACGTCCGGCTCAACAGCCTCCGGGCAGAAACGGTCATGCTGCCCCCCCTGTCCTGGCAGCAAGTATCACCATTTCTCGAGGTGAGAAGACTCAACCCGGCGGGTTGGGACAAGGAAGTGCAGGATGTCCTGCGCACGCCCCAGCACCTGGCCGTCTTCCTGGCCCACCTCGCGGACACCGGCACAGCCCCAACGTTCGCCAGTTACCAGGCCATGCTTGAGGAGATCGTCACCTCACGCATTGAGCGGAAGTTCGGGCCCCGCACGCTGGAAGCGGCTGAGCGGATTGCGATCACTATGGCGGAGGACGAGGAACTCAAGGTCAGTCGGGTGCGCTTCGCCCGCGAGTTCGGGGCGGAGATCGGCCACCTCGAGGCTGAGGGTTTTCTGGCAGTCTCCAATGACCGGCTCAGCCTGCTCTTTCGGCACCAGACCGTCTTCGATTTCATCCGGACCCGAACCTTCCTGCGTGAGGGCACGTCGCTCGCGGCCTACGTGATCGAGGGCAAGCAGGAGTCGCTCTTCGTGCGGCCTATCCTGTGGAGCGCTCTCCAGTATCTCAGGGCGGCGGACCGGGCATTATATCGGCGCGAGTTCGATACCCTGTGGTCGCGGGAGGCGCTGCGGCCCCACCTGCGATTCCTGCTTGTGGCATTCCTGGGCCAGGTCAACGACCCTGATGATATCGAGGCTCGCTGGCTCCTGCCGACGCTGGACGCATTGAGCGATCGGCCTAGGACGTTGCGGGCAATGGCCTCCGGCAGGGGATGGCTGGCCCGAATCCATGGACGCCTCCCCGAGCTCATGCGGGCGCCGCAGCACGAAGCGTGGTCCGTGATCCCTCTCCTACGCAGCGCCGTGACCCGCAAGCGTGATGCTGTGCTCGGCCTCGTCGAGCGGTTCTGGGCATCTGACTCCCAGTATGTGGGGCACGCGCTGGAGGTCGTGCAGAACGTCCAAGAGTGGGATGAGAGGGCGAGCAACCTCGCCTGTCGCCTCGCGTCGGATCTCTCCGTGATGACGGCACACTGCCGCCATCTGACGACGATCATCGCGCAGACGCGCCCGGATCTTGCGGTGGCAGTGGTCGTGAGCCGCTTGCGGGCAGAACTCGCGCGAGCCAAGGCTGCTCCCGGACCTGACCAAGAAAGCTCGGGACATAGCTCCATTGACGGCCTGCTCGCGCGGGTCCACGAGTGGCATGAACTCGATAAGCTCGTCGCGCGGGCGCCCAGGGAGTTCCTTGAAGCCGCTTGGCCCGAGCTGTTGAACGCGCTGGAGACGTCTGCCGCTCAAGATGGCCAATACTTCGACGGGACCTACCGACCTGCGAAGGGTTTGGCGTGGGTCAGGTCGAAAGGCCAGCTGCGCGCCGACATCCCATCGGCGTTCGACAGCGCCATGCGGGCGTTTGCCGAGATGGATCCCTGCGCCTACGTGGCGTTCGTGAAAGCGCGACAGGAGTCGGACCTCATGGTGGTCCATCGCTTGGTCGCAGCTGGCATGGAGCGGCTGGCGGCGGCGAACCCACGGGCGGCGTTGGACTACCTGCTTGGTGATCCCCGCAGGTTCGCGCTCGGCGACTACCACGACTCCATCGCCGACACTGGCCAGGTTGTCGCGGCGCTCATCCCGGCGCTCGGCGACGACGACGCGTTACGCCTCGAACGCGCCATCATTGACTGGCCTGGCTTTCGTGCACAGGAACCCAACGCTCCGGCCGAACCACGGCGTCTCCGCCGCGATCGGGTTCGCAGGCTCCGGTTGCGGCTGCTCCGCTTCTTCCCGGCCGAGCGGCTGTCGCATGCGGGCCGCCGCCGTCGCGAGCAGGAGGAGCGAGCATATCCCAGGACCCCTGACTTCGACGTAGGGGAGCCCGTCTCCTACTACGTCGGCGGTTCGATGTCGGCAGCCCAAATGGCGGCGGCGAGCGACGACGCGATCCTCAACCTGTTCGGCACCCTGACCGATGACACGGAATGGGATCACCCACGGCGGCGTCGGCTGGACAGCAGAGGCGGCAGCATTCCGACGTCGCGCGAGTTTGCGGCCTTCGCCAAAGCTCACCCAGACCGGGCGCTCCGCTTGATCGGGCGTTTCCGGCCAGGGTGCCAGGAGCGTCCAGTCGGCACCGCCCTGGCCGCGCTGGGCGAGACCAAAGAGATCGATCCGGGACAATTGGTCGCGTGCATACACCGACTGGAGACGGCGGGGTTTTCCAGTTCCGCATACCGCGCGGATGCCGCCCACTGCCTGCGCGAGGTGGCTCGGCGTGCTGACGGGCTCGACGACGCGACGTGCGCGCTTCTTGAAGGCTGGCTGGAAGACTGGGTAGCACCGGACGCCACAGCAGGCGGCGCCGATGAGGTGCTCCAGGCGGCACCGACCGAGGACGGTGAGCGCGCGAGCAGCATTCTTTGGGACCGCAGTGGGATCGAGATCTGGCCGGAGGGCAATTTCTCCACCCTGGACGCGATTACGCTCGGTTACCTGTTGCGTGAGCCGCCGGACGTGGATGGCTGGCTCGGTGTGCTCGACCGGCATCTGACGCGTCCGGAAAATCCCCGGGTCTGGATCGGCCTGGTCCGGTTCTTGGACTACCTCTACCTCGCCCAGCGCGAGCGAGCCATCGCGTGGCTGGGGAGGCTGCTCCAGCGGTTTCCAGAGATCCTGCGCAGCAGGGCGGGCGTCCACGTGGTCTTCCACGTACTGGATTTTATCCCACCCGACCTCTACGCGTGGGTGAATCGAAGCTGGCTGACCTCGGGGTGGGTGGAGGGTCCCCAGGCAGCAGGCGAGATCTCGGCCCTGCGCTTCTGCCGCCGGGTCGAGGATCCGGACTCCCGGGCCGAACTGACGGGCCTGATCGAAGGATCCGGCATCGCTCTGGCACTCGTGCCCGGCGTGCGTCTTGGGATCGCCTACACCCTCGTCGAGGCATGGCCGGAATCGACGCTGCGGGCGCATGTCACCCCGCTCCTGCTTCGCCTCATCCCGGAAGCGGACGAGGCGACCTCCGGGGCGTTGCGAGCCTTGTTCCTGAGAACGGATCCGCTTCCCGCCGACAGGTGGACGGATCAGGTGTTGGGGGCGTTCGTCTCCCACTCACATGTGCTCGGCAAGGGGGATGGCACCTTTGTCCTTGATCGCCTCAAGGACGTGATCACCGGGGGCGGCGATGCAAGGTTGGTCCATGAGGTCATATCCACCCTGATGGATCACGCCGCCTCACAGCTGAAGGATGTCCGGACCAGCTGGGCAGGTCAGATTGGGGAACTCGTCGAGCTCGCGTTGACGCTCCATCGCATGCCCGAGACGCGTTTGGAGGGCCTCGCACTGTTCGAGCGGCTGATCGCGCTGGAGGTCTACGGTGTGGAGGATCGGCTGGCCAGCTTGGACCGCCGCTTGCTGGGATGAACGTCCGCACAGCCGCTCACGGCCTTGAGACGGCCTGACTTGCCCAGCGCAGCCTCTTGATGAAGGACTTGTCGATCCAGCTACGCGTCTCCGGATTCGGACTGCAACGGGTTTAGCCTAGGTTCCTGGATGGGTGTTGCCGCGGGATCATCCGGGTTCGCGATTCTGAGCAACATCACGCAAACCGGATACACTCAGCGAAGAAGGCGTTCTGGCCTACCGACAGGCGATCTACATTGCGGTAGGTTAAGACATAAAGGTAATGACCTAACCTCTCAGAAGAGGTTCATCACCTCTGCCCTGCGGTAGACCGCGGCTGTCACCCCGCCCTTGGTGGTGATGGTGGTCGCTGGCCGGATGCCCGTCGCCGCCAATACCTGGCGGATCCTAGCCGGTCGCGTCCGGTGCTGCCGCGCAAGGGCGGTGTCGTAGGTGAACTCCTCCTGGAACGCCCGGATCGCGTCGGCGTCGAAGATGTAGGCGCACACGCGCCGGGGCCGCGGCAGCAGCCCCTCCCCGACCAACTGGTGCACCGCCTTGGCCGGGATGCCGAGGAGGTGCTGGGGCGATTGGCTTCCTC
>CALMAB010000371.1 GCA_937858325.1 uncultured Acetobacteraceae bacterium | reverse complement strand
TGCTGGGCCAGCGCCGCGAGCAGCTTGCGCGCGGCCGGGTGCAATGTGCTGCCTGGTTCGGCTGGGTCGACCGGCGATCGTTCAGTGCCAGAGGTGGTCGGCGTCCCCGGGGTCACAGCTTTGGGCGCGCGGGATGTGCGGGGTGGCTGTGATGGGGTCAGCTCCTGGTGCGCTGGTTGGGGCACGTCGCCCGGAACCCCTTGCGCCAGCGCCATGATCTGGCCCAGCCGCGCCCGCAGCCCGGCCACCTCCGCCTCTAGGTCGGCAATCCGCGCCTGAGCCGCCGTGAGCGTCCGGCCCTGCTCTGTGAGCATCTGCTGCAGTTCTGAAAGCCGCTTATGGCCATCTCCAACAGATCCATTCGCGCGGGACGCGGCCTCGCCGAAACGCGCGGCGTTTGCGGCTGGGCCAGCTCCCTCATTGCCCTCAACCGCCTCCGCCGCGGCCAGCGCCGCCGTGATGGCTGACAGGTTCACCTCGGCCAGCCTGCGCGGCATGGACAGCCGCTCGCCCCGACGCGGCGTGCGGGAACTGTCGTAGGTGCGGATCGCAGGAAACGCCACGCGCGCCAGCACACCGTCCGAGGGCGCCCAGATGTAGCCCTCACCCCGGCTGAGGCGCGGCAGCTCGGCTAGAATGCGCTTGCCCTCGGCACGATCCGCTTGGCCTTCGACCCAGCCTCCGACAGCGGAACGATCCTGGCTCGACGTGAGCTTCATGCACACCAGGATATCAGCCTGGCTCAAAACATTCTTGTTCAGAACGGCTGGCCGCTGAGTGATCAGCCAGGGGATGAACCCGCGCACCCGGCCGCGGCGCACGATTTCCTCGATCCGGCCCAGCAAAGCGTTCGCTTCCGGCAAGGGCCGCTGCGGTGCCCACAGGTCGGCCTCATCCAGCACTAAGTGCAGCGGCTCCGTATTGACGTTGTAAAGCGCCTCAGCGAACGCCGACATGAACCGGCGTCGGGCCGCACTGCTGCCCAGCTCCGACAAGTCCACCACGCAGGCGAGGGGGTGCGTGCCGACCAGGCGGCCGAGTGCGGCACCCATGCCCTCGTGGAGCGCCATGTCCGCGTGTTGGCCGCCGAACACCACGACGGGGTAGCCGGGCGACGCGCCGTCCGCGCCGGCGCGCAAGCCCCACCAAACACCGAGCGGGTCCACGACGCAGACGCGTGTGTCGCCCGAATCCAGCAGCTTTTCAACCAACCCTTTGACGGCATAGGTTTTGCCCGAGCCGGAGGTGCCGACAACGGCCACCCGCTCGTCCAGCGCCGACACGGGCAGCCCAGCCGCAAACTCAGCCGCAAACGGCGTAGCCGTTTCGGCGACTTCGCATTTCGGCGAGCCGGCGACGCACTCGCGGCCGTGCCGATCCCGTTCGTTGCTGCGTGGCTGCGGGGTGGACCGAGCAGGCATCAATTCACGTCGCGCAGAACAGCCATCAGCGCGTGTCCCCGTGCCGCTAGTTCCGCCCTCAGCTCCTGATCCTCCGCCGGCCCGGTCCATTGCAGCACTCCGTGCCTGACCAGCACCCGTACGGTGGCCGTGCGCGCCGCCCCGCTCACCGCATGAGGCTCGCCATGGGCGTTATACAGCGAGCACTGGTGGCGGCAACGGATAAGACGGCGGCTCCCGCCCTCTAGCAGCTTCACCGCCCGTCGCTGAGCCTCTGAAAGCGAGTGCCACAGCATCCGGAAGGCGTAACGCCCAGAGCGGATTTCCTCCATCCCTGCATCGAACTCGGCCTGTTGCGCCAGCGTCAGCATGGCCCGCACCCCCTCCTCCCTCGCCGTGGCGTCGCGGTCGAGTTGGGCAAGAAGGGCCGCGGTTGACGGATCCCGCGCGTCCTGCTTCCACATCATGTGGTCTGCCTGCCTATCACTCTTCCGTAAGCCCTCGTTCCGACAACGATTTTTATGCCGAGTTCTGACTCAACCGTCAGCGCATCTATGCCGTGTGGGCCTGGTTGCACGGCGACTTTCAGTTCGCCGGCCCACGCTCGTCGAATCGCCTCCCTGACTTCTTCGATGATGTTGGCGTCCCGATTGCGTCCGAACATCTTGGATACCAACTTGATAGTCTGTCTCATCGCCGGCTTTCCCTCCTTAAGGCTCCGCGTCCGAGACCTGCGAGGGGCCTGTTCCCGCCTTCCGGATCGCGGCATGGTCTTCTGGGGTTTACTGCGCGGTGCGGGGCAGCACCGCTCCATTGAGGATTTGCTCGACGGTACGCCGGGTCGGATGGCCGGGCGTGTCAAGCTCGACCTGGATTTTCGCGGCGGCACGGTTCGCCACCGCGCGCTGCTCATCGACTGTCAACTCGCCGAACTTCTTGTTCCTGCCGTCTGGGTGCTTGGGCCACATGGCGCTGCTCCTGGGCTGGGGTTTGATATCGTTGCACTGCCTACGTGGCAGGCATGTTGCGAGCGTCCCGATATTCCCGCTCACAGGTGGCGGTCCACGACTCTCCGCTTTTGATGACGCTTGCGAAGAAGCCAAGGCAACGCCTGAGTTTCGCCCATTCGTCATGCAACTGCTCGACCGTGGCGATGTGCCCGTCGTCGGTCTCGCGCCGGCGCATGGCCTCATTCGCATCTTCTATATCGTGGGCATCCATGTCGGGGCCTCGCTGGATTGGGTTTGCGTTCAGAACGGCAGCGGCTCGACCGCAAGGGCTGCGATCTCTTGTGCGGCTCTGAAGCGGAACTCGGCCTTAACTCCGTCCCGAAGCATGTGCCACCACACGTAAGCGCCATGCGTCAGTGACGCCATATAAAGCTGAGCAGCGAGACCTTCGATCTCTAGCGCACTTCTTGTCGTTATCGTTACAGCTTCGTTTTTCATTGATCGGAACTCGCGTCGGCACTCATGGCAATTGGGCGAGCCGCAATCGTAAACAGGCATTCTAGGTCTCCTGGAGTTAGGATTTGTGGATATCGACCGTCAGCCACGGCTTCTTTTCAAGCCGATGTTCCGGGTTGATGCGGGCATTCAGCCTGCGATGTAGCCATGCTTGGGCAAATCCCCCGCACACCCAGCCTAGAGCAATCAGGCCGACCTCGTGCATGGTCATGGGCGTCCTCCTCGGGGTTTAATGGATGAACAGGCGCGGCAGGATCGCTGTGCTCATGGCGATGCTGACGGTGTTCATACCTTTGAGCAGCTTGAGGTCGCTTCGCACATCGGCGAAGCCGGCCCGCATTTCTGAGCGAACATCCGAGAACTCGCGATCCACGGTCGCCAACTCCTCGGACGCCTTGCCGGCTTTTTCAGGCGAGGCTCCGGCGTCTATCAGCGCTCCGAGTTGCAACGCCATGGTGTTCCCCGCTTCCCTAAAAACTAACTAACCCACCCGTTTACAAAACACAAGAGTTCCATTAGAAATTTGCGCATGAGAAAACCAACATCACGAGAGCGCCCCACGCCGAAAGTGCAGAAGTCATCCGTAGGAACGCCCGACAGGCCAGCGCGCAAGCAGGAGGCAAACCCCTTATCGCCTGCTGATGCTCCGCCTGCGGAGCCGCACAAGATCGGCTATGCTCGCGTCAGCACGGCGGATCAGGACCCGCAATATCAGATCGACGCCTTGTTGGCGGCTGGCGTAGCTCGGGACGATATTTATTACGAGAACGCCAGCGGTGCAGCCGGCGCGGATCGCCCGCGGTTCAAAGCCATGATGAAGGAACTCCAAAAGGGCGACATCCTGATTGTCTGGAAATTGGATCGCCTTGGCCGAAGCGTGCGGGAGGTGCTTGGTACCTTCCACGATCTGGAACAACGAGGTGTCCAGATCAAAGTGCTGACCCAGCGCGACCTGGACACGACAACCACCATGGGCCGCCTACTCATAACCATCATGGCGGCGGTGGCGGAAATGGAGCGAGATCTGAGCCGGGAGCGGTCAATGGCCGGGCTGGCAGCCGCCAAGGCGCAGGGCAGGCTGGGCGGTCGCAGGTTCAAGGTCAGCGATGCCGAGATCAACAAAGTGCGGCATCTGGGGACCAAAGCAGGAGCCGAAAAGGTCGGTCTCACCCCGACGCAGTTTGCCAAGCGGGTAGATCGAATGCGTCAGAAGGAAGCACTGGAGGCAAGAGAAAATGAACAAAAGTGACCCGATGCAAACCACCACGCCAACCGGCAAGCAAATCCTCGCATGGCAACTGTCCGTAGTATGCCAGCGAGAAGGCGCAGAGGCGTGTCAGCGGGGGCTAGGACGGTTGAACAACCCCTATGCCCAGGACCAGGAAGTCGAACACCTTGCTTGGCTGGACGGGTGGTCTCACGAGGCAGGGGAAAAGTAGTGAGCAGCAACTCGGCGCCGTCCCAAACCACTCGTCTCAAACGAGTTGCGGTTCAACGCATCCTCTATTGCTGCGGCTGCTTTGCTGACGTGCAGGCCCGGCTGACGGACGGAAGCGAGATATACCCACGCCGGCCTGATCTTGCCGGCCTACCGTTCTGGCGCTGCGACGCTTGCCGCAACCACGTCGGCTGTCATCACAAAACCAAGGATCGAACCCGACCGCTAGGCGTAATTCCAACCTCCGAAATGAAGAACGCGCGGCGCCACATCCATGCAATCCTCGATCCGATCTGGCAGAATGGTCGATTGAGCCGAGGCCACATCTATGCGCGTCTCACCAAAACGCTGGGACGCGAGTATCACACAGGCGATCTGCGCACGCTGGACGAGGCCAGGACGGTTTACCGGGCCGTGCAAGACATCGCCAAGAACACAGCATGAGCAAGAATCAGATGACCGTCGAGTTCGCAGCGGAGAGTGATCCGCCCCAACCCACCGCCACTCCAACACATCGAGCCTCATGACTTGCTGGTTGGCGACATGGGATGCTGACCGGGATTTGGCTTGCCTTCATGCTTTCTGGCGCCTTGTGGAGCTGCACGCATGGCTGATCCCGTCTCACATCAAGCTACGACAAGCCCTTGCTCGACTGTCCCGCATTCACGGACATTCTCGGTTCGCTGGGGCGTGACGGCCAACTCAGTGGGCATGAGGCTACATGGCTCATAGACAAGGCCGGCTTGCTGCTGCTTACCGGAGTGGGCCTTTTGGGTTGGCGAATGGGCCGCGGTTACACAACGCCCTTGTCAATCAACACTTTGTTCCCGGGATGGGGCGATGACCCCTACCCAGCCATATGGTTTGATGGGATGGCCATCCTTTGCGGGACACCCTTCGGTGACGGTATCCGTGATGACAGGCTTAGGGTTGCCGTTGAAGTCCGAGCCGGCGAGGTCGCTGACTTCGTGGTCTATGAGGCTGGGTGTACCCTTCCTCGCGATGTCCAGATGGGCCAGTCGATCCGGCCTCAGAGGAACTGGCTCGATTTTTGATGCACGTGGCCCAAGGAGGATAATCTTGAACTTTGAAACACCGGTCGCAACTTCTGCACATCCAATGTTCAGCCAATACAAGTATTGCCGATCGGCTGAGGCTACTTTAGCTTGGGTGCAGGCAATTGCGGCAGCTCAGGGAGAGCGCGACGTTTTATCCCATACCGACGATCTTGCCTCCATCGTGTCCTCGTTTGCGGAAAGCGGCGTGCATATCACCCCGTCACAGGCCCAGTTGGTGTTCGAAGCCTATGCGGAGAAGGATTGCGCCGGATGGGTAGGACCGTCAGTGGACGTAATTGCCGGCCTTGATTGGCTAATTGAGGGAATTAAGGAAGGAAACCCGCACATCCCTTTGCTGGTCGCCGCTCTCAAGGACTGGAACCCGTGAGCGAACCTCAACCTGCTCTGTATCGCTGGCATTGGCGCAAGCGTTTGCCCGAACGCCGTGGCCAACTGTTCCGCGTGCTCTGTCGCGGCATGATGAATAGCTGCTTGATCGAGTTTGAGGACGGGTTTCGTAGCGTGACCAGCCGCAATGCGCTCAGGAAGGCGTCATGACCGACTGGCCCCAAACCGCCGCCCAGCGTCTGTGCGAGATGCCGGACCGAATCTTCCTCAAGCCGTATCCGCCGCTCATGCGGTGAGAGAGGTATGTTCTACCTTGCGGCACGGCTCGGTTTCGGTTGTTTATCGATGAGATCGTCTCCGTCTACTACGTCGAGTGCGCCAGCGACGCCGAACGGTATGTCGATGGAAAGAGGGCCGCGCTTTACAAAGAGGGTGCGGGCGTCGAGTACGTGACCAATCCTGACGGTTATTCGCGACGAGTCCCAGCGTGCTACGGCGGGCAGCGGAAAGTCCATGCAGCCAAGGGCAGAGCCGAAGACATGGCACTCAACGAGTGGCTGACTGAAAGGCGAAACCGCCGCCTTGATTTGTACACCCATACACCGGGCCGCTCCAAACCCGTTCTGGTCCACGGCTCTGCCAAAATGGTGCTCCATGAGGCCGCACGCCGTGCCGAGTTGCACTGCGCCTTCTGGGCCTCGGCTCGGGAAAATTAGCACGTGAGCCAGAACGCAGCAATTCCAGCAAGCGCGATGCTTCTACGCCGAGGCGCGCACCTTCCACCAAGCGGACACGGCCGTACTGTTGCCGGTCCTGTCGCGCTCGGACCTGTCCGACGGGTTCGGGATTCCAACCTGCCCCTCGTCTAGGGCCAGCGCTTCCTTGCCGACGTGAGCCACCACTTCACGGGTTGGGGCTCGCGCCGCCGCGGTTCCGCGGCCTTGCGCGTCCGCTTGGCCGCTGCGCTCGCCGCAGGCGCGGGCCCGCTGTCCTGCGCGTTGAAGGCCGGCTCGACCGCCGGCGGAGGGCATCGGGTCCGTGCCGCCTGCCTGCGGGCGCCTGTAGACGCGGCCAGGGC
>CALMAB010000370.1 GCA_937858325.1 uncultured Acetobacteraceae bacterium | reverse complement strand
AGCTCGGCGTGCCCCAGCTTGGTTTGCAGGTCGTGCACCGACGCGAGCGCGTCCTGCAGTGCCCGCTCGGCTCTTGCCCGCGTGGCGCGCTCGTCCTGCAGCGCCGCCTCGATGGCAGCACGGCTCGCAGACGGCGCATCGGCGTCGTCAGGGCGATGCCGGTTGAGAATCGTGACCGGCACGGCGCCGTCCTGCACGAAGCGGTGGCGCGGCTTGTCGGCCGAGGAGCGGCTGGCAGGACGGCCCGGCGGACCCGCCTGCGGCCGTGCGGTCTGGGGCGGGCTGCTTTGGCCGCTGCGGTCGCCGGTCAGGCCGAGCGCCCGGCGCATGCGCTCCTCGACGGAGGTGGTGTCAGGGGCATTCGGGAGAGATGGGTTGGGCAAGGGTGGCACCGTTCTTTCACATGTTGGAAGCGGGTCAGGCCAAGGCGCGCCACCGGCAACCCTCAAGCCGTGATGGCGGGAATGCAGTGGTTGCGGCGCAAAGAGGGCTTGCAGTGCCGCTCCGAAGAGGCGCACTGGGCGCCCGGCGGCATCGTTTCAGCATTGCCAGACGTTTCCTCCCTGAACCTGGCAGCGCCCTTATAGCGCCGCCATCTTTTTCGGTGGAGATCACGTCGTCAACAAGCAGAACGGCGATTCCGCCAACGGCGACGCCGTTGCTCAGCGTGTCCTGCCCGTCCGCCGCGATATCTGTCCTGAGTCCTCTGAGCACAAGGCCCGACACCACGGGCTCGATAACGCCTGGACTTCAGGCCCCTTCTACCTCGAAGCGACACCGTGGCCGCCGCGCCTGTTCGTCACCGAAGCGGGCCTGGCGGCGCTGTGGACGATGGTGGCTGACCGACGCCTCGCCACCCCCAAGACCTTCGCGCACGTGCGCCAGGAGCTCGGCATCGATCCGGCTCCGGATGAGTCTTAGGGGAACTCAGTCGTCTCCGAAGTCGGCCGGCATCGGCGGGGTTTCGCTGCCGACGCCACCGACGTTGTCCGACCTCCCCGCCCGGCATCCACCCGGCCGCGGTTGGGCCTGACCCATCGTTTGCCGTCGTGACCAGAACGATCAGCATTTTCGTGAACTGGCCACATCGCACGCCGCGTAGCGACCGCGATCAGCCCGATCCACCTGGCACTCGGATTGGGGTCGTCGGACAGCGCAGCCACCGACCGCACCTCCGCACCGCTTGTTCCAACCCCAACACGGATCGCATATGGAGGCAGCCGTGAACCAGAAAGGACGCCCATGGCCCGCAAGCCGAAAGCCCAGCTCCACCCGGATGTTGCCGCCGCCCTGCCCGTGGCCATCGCCGCGATAGACGACACGCCGGCTCCAGTGCGCCGGGGCCGCAAGGCAAAGGTGGATACCGATAGCCCCGCCCCCGCCGAGACGCCTCGCCGCAAGGGGCCACAGCGCAGCCCGAAGTCGCCGGCCACGGCCGCGGCCGCTCCGTTGCCGGAGGACAGCGCCCCGGAACGGCGTGGGCCGAAGCGCCGCACGCCGCAACCGGATGCAAGGCCGGAGCGGGTCGGGAACGAGGCGCCGGGTCACGAAGAGGAGTCTCAAACCGGGCGCGATGCCGGCAACGATCCCGTCCCGATGGACACTGGACCGGCGGCGTCGGACGACAGCGCGCTGCCCTTGCCAGGCCTGGATGCCCCCTCCCCTGCGCGGCCTGCGGCGCATTGGGACCAGGCCACGGACACGGTGCGGTTCGACTGGCCCGCCATCGAGCAGACAGCCGCGGCAAGCGGCCCGAACCAGGGCATGGCCAAGCTGCTGCTCGCCGCGCGCGCAGAGGGCGCCAGCTCGCGCTGGCCGTTGTAAGGCGCGTTCCGGAGCTCTCAGGCGGCGTCAGGCGATTTGGTGGACGTTTCGCGTTGCAGGGCAGCGACGGCCTTCTCGAACGTCTCGCCCGCCTTCCAGCCGTTCTGCTCCGCAATCGCGTAGAACTGGTCCACGGTCTGCTTGGTGGTCTTGGCACTGAACGTCACGTTGCGCCCCGTCCGGTATACCATTGGTTTACGATGAGTGGACGCCGGGTCAACCGTCGGGACAGGAGTCGGCTCGCGGCTTTGGAAGCGGCTACCGGCACTCACGGCATCGATCTCCTCCAAGCGAGGCCGCGCATCGGGCCGCGGCTTCGGCGCGAAGTCGCTGACGTCGATCGGGCTTGCCGGGTCCGGCGCGCCGAAGATGCTGGCCCGCTTGGTCATGCCGCGGCTCCCTTCCGGTTGGCGCGGAGGACGGCCACAACCTCCTTGGCGAAGGCCTGCGCGTTCTCCATGGCGGCCGGGACGTTCCGGACGCTGGCCGCGTCGAGACCCGCCAGGGTGCCTCCGAAGGAGAACAGCGCCCGGAACGCGTCCCTGTCGTGCAGCCGGGTCCTTAGCACGGGCACGTTGTTGGCGGCGAACTCGGCCTCGATGCTGGACAGCGTGCGCGGCCGGATGGCGGCGCTCGTGCAGGTGAACAGGACCGCAGCGGGAATGCTTACCCGGAACGCCTCCTCCTGCTGCTTGACCTCCCGGATGGCAGCGACAGCCTCGACCGCATCGAGGACCGACCCGCGCGTCGGGATGATGACCAGGTCGGCCCGGCTCATCGCGTAAGGGATCATACGGGAAGCGGTGCCTTCGAGGTCCACGATGACGAACGCTGTCCGGGCAGCCTGCTCCTCAATGGTGCGGATGATGGTCCGCTCGCTCACGTCGTCGATCACCGCCAGCGACGCTGGGCGTCCAGGAAGCTTGCTCCAACGCGACACCGGCTTGTTAGGGTCGGCGTCGATGATCGCGACCCCTGCCCCGCCAGCGGCCAGCTCGGTTGCCAGCAGCACGGCGGATGTGGACTTGCCCGCGCCACCCTTTGGCGACGCGAAAACGATTGTCGGCATATGGGCCTCCTGTCGCTGTGGACGTTGATCTCCTAAGCGCAAACGGTAAACTTTCGGTTGACCCTTCGTCAACGGTTGATTTACTAGATACGTATAGTTTTGGATTACAATACGTTTGGCACACCTTTGGTAAACCTTTTATCAACGTTTGGCAGAGGTTTACGAAACGTCTGTTTTAAGCGGGGAGGCGCTCCGGCATCACGGGCGGGTCGGCGTGGCGGAAGCGGGCGCGAGCACCAGCCACAAGTTGTCCTGGTCCACCAACTTGGTTCCGACTTTGCTCCAGCGATTCTCGCGGCGCGTCACGTAAGGCAGAGGGTCGGCGGAACGCTGGCAGCAGGGCAGGGGAGAAGCCGTTTACCAGCCTTAGCGTCGGAAGCGCCTTAATTGCGCGTTGCGTGCCTCGGGCCAGAGATTGGCGTCCGTGCCAATGCGGTCGAACGGGAAGCGGCGCAGGGTGCTCAGGCTGGCGTAAGCCGTGCCGAAGTCGTCCAGCGTGAGGCGTATCCCCTGCTCCTTCAGCGCCTCCATGGTCCGCAGCACCATGCCGGAGTTGCCGAGCAGCAAGCCCTCCGTCACCTCGATGTCGAGCCGCTCGCCGGGCAGCCCGGCCGCTTCCAGCACGCGGGCCACCTGCTGCGCCAGGTCGGGCTGGCGGAACTGCAGGGGCGAGAAGTTCACGGACAAGCAGACCGGCGCCGCCCACCCCGCCGCGGCGGCGCACGCCGCTTCCAGCGCCCACCGGCCGAGCGGCAGGATCAGCCCGTTCGCCTCCGCCAGCGACACGAAGTGGCCCGGCAGCACTTCCCCGCGCACCGGATGGTTCCAGCGCAGCAGCGCCTCGAACCCATGGATCCGCAGCGATGCGGCGTCGCAGATCGGCTGATACGCCAGGGTGAAGTGGCGCCCGTCCACGGCGTCGCCGAGGTCGCGCTCCATCAGGGCGCGCTCAAGCTGGCGCACCTCCATGGCCGGCTCGAACAGGCGGAAAGCGTTGCGCCCGCTTTCCTTGGCGCGATACAGGGCGGTGTCGGCGCTGCGCAGCAGCTGGTCCGGGGTTTCCCCGCCGGTGGGATACACGGCGATGCCGATCGACACGCCCACCATCACGCGCTGCCCGTCGATGTCGAACGGCTGCTGCACGGCATGGAGCAGGCGCTGCGCCAGCGCCATGGCCGCGGAGGGCTGGCCCAGCGGCTGGATGATCGCGAACTCGTCCCCGCCGATCCGGGCCGTCGTGTCGCATTCCCGGCAGTTCTCCCGCAGCCGGGCGGCCACGGCGGCGAGCAGCTTGTCCCCGGCCCCATGGCCGCGCGTGTCGTTGACCAGCTTGAACCCGTCGAGGTCGAGGTAGAGCAAGGCGAGGCCGTGCTCCCCGCGCGCCGCCGCGGCGAGCGCGCCGGTCAGGCGCTCCTGGAACAGCAGGCGGTTGGCGAGCCGCGTCAGGTCGTCGTGGTGGGCCACGAAGCGGATGCGCTCTTCCGCCACCTTGCGGAACAGCGCCGGGCGGATGGTGTTGGCAAGCGAGGCGATGTCCGCCATGACCTCCGCCAGGTCCGGCCGCTCCGTGGAAAAGGCGAGCGAGACGCCGAACCGCTGGTCCTGCACCCAGATCGGGTAGCTCACCTGGGCGAGGAGGCCGGAGGCGATGGCGGCGGGCAGCAGCACGAACCGCTCTGGCTGCTCGATCTGCGAGTAGATGACGGCGTGCGGCTCGTTGCGGCGGATGGCGCCGGCGGTCATCGAGTTGCTGCGCGTCACCGGCGCGGTGGGCGGCTGGCGGTAGTAGGGATGCTCGTCCGGCCCGTCGCCGTGGAACCGGCTGATTTCCAAAGGGCAGGGGAGGGGGGATATACGCTGCGAACGCCAAGGAACCGACTTCCTCTTCCGCTCGCCTGGCCAACGTTTGTGGTCGGCGCTCACTTCTGAGAAGACAAATCTCGCGGCGGCAGTGAACGGACAGTGATGGTTGGTATGTCCACCGGAAAGTAGCGGCCAACATAGCCGTTTGCGAAGCCTTTCTCGAAATTTCCGGTGTTGTAGAGCGAAAGCGCAGCCTGCAATGAGAGCAGGCCAGGGCCATACTTCCTGGCAGCAGCTAAATAGTTGGCGGTCAGGATCACGGCCCCGCCACGCAGGTTGCTGCACGGATCGAAGGCCTGAACGAGCGAATACCCGAGGGCCGGCAGATTGAGCGAGTTGATTTGCATCAAGCCAATATCAACGGTTCGCCCTTGCGCAATATGGTAGGCGGCCGTTTGCACCGCTTCTGGAAGGCTGTACGGACGCGGCTGTTCACGCGGTGGCAGGCCGTTGACGTTCAGCGCCAGCGGTCGGCCACCTGACTCCACGCGGACAACTTCCAGCACGGTCCCCGGCGGGACGAACGGCGCGCACATTTGCGCAAACACGATCAGGGGAAGCATGTCGCCGCCGCTGCGGAGTTCACCTGCCCCATCCTGCCGTCAGGACTCCTCCGACACGTCGCGCAACACCGCTGCGACCAACCTCTCAGCCCAAGACCGACCAGGTGCCACGGCGTCCACGACTGGATCAATCGCCTTGAACCACAACAAAAATGAACGTGCGCGAGCCTGCCTACCGTGGGGCGTGACCGCTCTCAGCGCACAGATGCGCTCGATGAGCGGGGCTTGCTCAGCCTCAATGGGCGCAATAGCGCGGTCGCGGACGTCATCGTTCTCGATGTAGGCCGGATCGGCGGGATCGTTGAATGCGTCAACACATCTTTCCAACGCGTCGAACGCGAGGCAGGCGGCAATCAGCTGAGAATCCAGATCCGCCGGCGCATACGTACCAGGGGTGGCATTCATGGTGTCGCCCGAGATCTGCAACCCGCCGTTCGTCGCCAGCAAGCGTTGGCACCCGGCAAAGTCAGGCGCGAGATGCACGTCGGATAACTTGGCCAGCGTCTTCGCTTTACACAACCCGAAGCAGCAGAAGTCCCGAGAACATAACGAATTTGCAACGTTATCGCCAGAATACGCTGCGCACAAACAAACCCTATTCATCGTGAACCCCGCGCCTCTGAATGGTGAGGCTCGCGCGATGCGGCGCGCGATTGAGAGAAGTGGCGAATGGAGCGACAGCATACCCGGGCAACAGGACCCATTGCGCAATCGCGCTTACCCGCAACCAACTCGACGCGGAAGCGGTCGCCAACATCGCCCGGACGATCATCAAAGCCTCTCCGGCTCCCAATGTTTTCGCAATCCGCGCTCCAGGCTGGGCAATTTGATACATGCGCGTTTCTTCCACGATCCTCTTGTGCGATTGATCTTCGGGGCAGGGATCGTCACCCAGTTCCATAAATGTATTGTAATAACTCGTAGGGAGAGAAGGTGGCCGGCAGCCAAAATCTACTCCGAGCGGTAACAAGAACGTGATTGAGCAGATAAGCATCCACTCCCGGCGGTATTCGTACTTGTGTTTAACCTAAAGTTTCGTACTATAGCGGGCATATGAGTGTGCGATCAAAAATTAATATTATTCTCTTGCTTTGGAGGTATGCTCGTTTGATCTGACGATCCCATGCTGCTACATCCGACACTTCATTTTTTACAAACTGAAGCGGTAGAAGGCGCGCGGGCTGTCAACCAAAACCACACGCCGGTCAGCTTCCGACGGAATCCAGCGGTCCAAAGCCTTGCGGGCCACGCTTGCGGCATCGTGCTGCTCAAAACAGGTATGCGGCCAATCGCTCCCCCAAAGGAGGCGCCCGGCGCCGAACTCGCCGAGCAGGGCCGGAGCCGCGGCGGCGGCGATGCGTTCGCCTCGCCCCGCCAAGCCATTGCGATAGGCGCCAGAGAGCTTGACCCATACCTGCCGTGTTTTGCCCAGAGTAAGCAGGTAACGGAAACCTGGGTCCTCGACGCCTGATGCCTGATCCGGCCGCCCGAAATGGTCCACCACCACCCGCACGCCAGCCCCAAGCAGCGGCGGCAAGAGATCGGGCAGTCGCCGGGCCTCGGCCTGCACTTCGACCTGCCAGCCCAGTTCTGCAAGCCGGCGCAGGTGCTTCTGCCAATCGCTGCCGGCAAGAGCGGGGTTGGGCAAGCCAATCAGGTTGAGCCGAACCCCGACCACGCCAGCCTCATCGAAAGTATGCAGCTCCTCCGTCCTGATGCCGGGGTCCACGACAACGATGCCGCGCAGGCGTGCCGGCTCCTGCCGAAGCGTCCTGAGAAGGTAGCTGTTGTCCGTACCGAGGAAGCTGATCTGCACCAGGACGCCGTGCGAAAGGCCGTTGTCGTCCAGCATGGCCGAGTAGTCGGCGATCAGGGCGTCATAGGCCGGGGTGTAGCGACGGCCCTCGATCATCTGCATGTCCTGAGTGAAGACATGCGCGTGCGTGTCGATGCCGGTGAAGACCGCCTTCGGGCCGGCTGCCGCGTCCACATGGGTTGCAAGATCAGGTGACAGCATCGCGGACCACTCCATCGGGGGCAGGGGAGGAAAGCCGCGCTTGGCGGTCGAAGGTTGAGCCTCGTGTTTCCGGCAGCAGCAAGACTGCGACCAGAACGAGGGAGTAGCTGAGGGAAGCATCGATGCCGATCGCCTTGCCGAGCGGCATCGTGTTGCTCATCCAGCCAACTGCGGCCGGCAAGCCGGCTGCGAGGATGCGGCCTGCGTTGTAGCAGAAACCAGCGCCTGCCCCGCGAACTTCTTTTGGATACAGCTCAGTGAACAGCGTGCCCATGGAGGCCGGGATACCGGCTGTGCAGAAGCCGAGCGGGAAGCCGAGCAGCAGCATCGCGGTGGGGCCAATCGGCAGCAGCAGGTAGATCACGGTGATCGCGATGCAGCCGACGGCAAACAAGGACACCGTGCGGCGGCGCCCGAGCCGGTCAAGGAGCTGGCCCGCGGTGACGCACCCCAGCCAGTAAGCCGCGATGATCACGCCGAGATAGCTGCCCGTGCCCACCACCGACAGGTGACGCTCCGTTTTGAGGAGGGTCGGCAGCCATGTGAACAGGGCCTGGTATCCGCCATGGGCGCCAAAACCGAACAGGACGCCGACCAAGGTGACGCGAAGCGTTGCGGGCCTGAAAATGCCGAACAGGGCTTGGCCGACGCCCGGGCGCGGGAGCGTCGCGGCTGCCCGGATCGGCTCCTGCACGCTGCGACGGAGATAGAGGACCAGCAAGGCCGGCAGCAGGCCGAGGGCAAACAGCACGCGCCAGGCCATGTCGGCGGGGAGCAGCGAGAACAACGCCGCGTAGAGCAGGACCGACGCACCCCAGCCGACAGCCCAACCGCTCTGCACGGCGCCGAGCGCTTTGCCGCGGTGCTCGGGCCGGATGACCTCGGCCATCAGCACCATGCCAGCCGCCCACTCGGCGCCGAAGCCCAGGCCCTGCACGCCCTTGACGACAAGAAGCTGCTCAAAGGATTGCGTGAAGGCGCTGGCGAACGTCGCCACGGCGAACCAGAATACGGTGATTTGCAGCGCGCGGACGCGGCCGATGCGGTCAGCAAGGGCACCGCCGAGCCAGCCGCCCAGCGCAGAACCGCCGAGCGTGATGCTGCCGATCAGCCCCGCCTCGGTGTGGCTCACGTGCCAGCTTGCGATGAGCGTGGGGATCACCAGGCTGAACATGTTCACGTCGAGAGAGTCCAGCGACCAGCCGCTCAGGCAGGCCCAGAAGGTCCGCCGTTCAGCCTGGGTGCTCTGGCGCAGCCACTGAACCATGGCGGATCTCCCACGTTCAGTCGGACTCATACATATGATACATCTGTCTAGTCAAGGTTGTGACGGCTTTCCAGGCGCAACTTATCTAATATCGATCTTATAATGAAAGTCTGCGGCGGATGAACGAGAGTAACGCCATTCAATCGGACCATCATCATACCCCACGGAAAGCCGTTTGACGCTCACGATGGATGACCCTCTGCGTAGTCCAAGCAGTTCAATGTCGGTTTTGTTCGCCTTTTCTATTGTGATTGTCTCTTGCGCACGGGCAACAATTGCCCCGCACAGGTTCTCGTAAATGGGGTAGAGAAGCTTCGGCTGGTCCTCCTCCATCGTGAGGACCGGGGCAAACCTGGCTCCATCAAGCCAGATTTCCTCATGAATGATGGGCGCTCCTTCATAGATGCGCAGCCGCAGCAGCCGTACGACCTGCGCACCGTCCTTTAAATCAAGGGCTGACGTTACCTCGGGCGGTCCGGAAATCATTTCCCGCTTGTATATCTGGCTTTGCGGAATGCGTCGGTCGCCTGCCGACCCCCACACGCGGGTGAACCGGATGTAGGCGTGCTGGAAGTCAGGGCGGCGCACGAACATTCCATTGCCCGAGATACGCTCGATCAACCCGTCAAGGACAAGGAGGTCAATGGCTTTCCGAACTGATCCGACAGAGATGTGATACTTTGCCGCTAATTCCGCCTCAGTTGAGATAGCCTCGCCAGGCCGCCAAACGTTCTGCGCGATCTCCGCTGCAATCTGATCACGGAGGCGCCGGTAGATAGGGCGCCGGTCTTCCATATGGTCCATGAGAGCTTCTTGCTGCTTGCAATCTGGTCAACGGAGTGCGCCCACACCAAAATTGGAGACGAACCTGGCATGGCACCATATGATGCCACCGATACACACAGCAGACGATACTTGATGATGTGTATTTGCGCTATTTCTCTGGGAGGCAGATGTAGGCTGAAAGCCGTTCTTCGTTCGCCCGGGGCGCGCGTATCCTATGAGCAAGAGGCTTGACCGATGACCAAACCAGGCCCCCTTTTCTCGGCAAAGAGCCGTGTCAACGCCGTTGTCATTGCCGGAGCGGCCGTCGCGCTGGTCGTGTGCGTGGCCGGGCCATGGGAGCTTGGCCGAACCGCGCGCCGCGCGCAGGATCGCGAAGCTTGCGAGGCCGTGCGGTCGCTGACCCAGGGTCTGGCGGACAGCATGCGCGCCATGGCGGCCAGCATACGCGGGTTTGAGCAGGAAAACCGCCGCACAGCCGCGACCTGGCGGACCATGGGCGCCGCGATCCCCGAGCGGCACTCAAGCGGCGATGACGTCCTATTGCAGATGAGCGCGGACATCGCCGCCGGCAGCGAACGCACGGCTGATAAGGAGAGGCAATTCGCCAACGAAACCGACCAGCGTGCGGCAGACCTCGATGCCAGGATCGCATCACGATGCGAGGGGGATGGCCATTGACCCCTGCGCGCATTGGCCCGACCCGAACTCCTGACTTCAGGAAACATTGATGTCGCAGGCCGCAGGGCGATCCCCGGCCCCGTCCCGTTCGCCCACGCTGCGCAGCAGGTCCGACAGGTCCTCCAGCCGGTCGGCGACGACGTGGACCACCTCGCCCTCGCGCTGCACCCGCCCGTGGCAGGCCAGCATCCCGGCCGAGAGCACCAGGCGGCGCTGCCGGGCATAGCGGTCCGGCCACAGCACCAGGTTCGCCACCCCCGTCTCGTCCTCGACGGTGATGAACATCACGCCCT
>CALMAB010000369.1 GCA_937858325.1 uncultured Acetobacteraceae bacterium | reverse complement strand
GTCCCGACGAGGCGCGCAGGCTCATGCCCGGCTACCCAGGGTCCGGCGCCGTTCTCGCCGGCTCGGGACGGCAAGGCGTTCCGCGACACGCCGCGGCGGGATGAACGGCCCCGCATCCGGAAAAGCGCGCCGAGCCTGAACGGCTTCGAGGCCGTGTGGGTGCGGCAATGCCCGCTGGGGCCGAGGCGGGTGGCCGGTCCGCCTGACGTCCTCACGCCAGAGCGTGACAGCCCGTGCGTGAACACAGGGCACGGATCCTTGCAATCGTCCGAGGCGGGACATGCCGACCTCGAACCGGCATACGGTTTTGCTTCCGGCCGCCTACGACATCCCAGGCCTTCTGCTCGTGCCGGGTGGACAGCTCCTTCGTCCGCTCGGCCAGGTCGTCCAGGTCGTGCCCGCCCGTCCGGTTGTCCGACCCTGCCGTTCCGCGCGGCCAGCTTGTGCCCTCCCCCGCAGCGTGCCCTGTTACGCCCCGGTGAACGAAGGAGAGACGCGGGCATGGCGGGGATCGCGGCGGGGCGGATGCCTTGGTGGGCTTGGGGTTGGCCGTTGCTGGCCTGGGGGACCATGGCCGCGGCGTTCACGATCGGCCTGGGCGGCGTGCTCACGGCCGTCGCCGCGGTCGTGTTGGTCGCCACGGTGTTCGCGGCCGTTTACCATGCCGAGGTGGTGGCGCACCGAGTGGGCGAGCCGTTCGGCACGCTGGTGCTCGCCCTCGCCGTGACGGTGATCGAGGTGGCGCTGATCGTCTCGATCATGGTCAGCGGCGGGCCGGACAACGCGGGCTTGGCGCGCGACACGGTGTTCGCCGCCGTCATGATCATCTGCAACGGCCTGGTCGGCCTGTCCCTGCTGATCGGCGGCGTGCGCCACCACGAGCAAGGCTTCCAAGCCCAGGGCGCGAACGCGGCGCTGGCGGTGCTGGCGGCGCTCGTCACCCTTACGCTGGTGCTGCCCAACTTCACCACCACGGCGGCCGGGCCGCTGTTCAGCACTCCCCAGCTCGTCTTTGCCGGCACGGTCTCGCTGGTGCTGTATGGGGCTTTCGTGTTCGTGCAGACCGTGCGGCACCGCGACTATTTCCTGCCGGCCCTGGCCGTGGACGAGGAAGAGCATGCGCCCCCGCCTTCCAACGCCGTGGCGCTGGCCAGCCTCGCGCTGCTGCTGGCCGCCCTGGTGGCCGTGGTGGGGCTGGCCAAGGCACTGACGCCCGCGGTGGAGGCGGGGGTGGCCGGGCTGGGGGCGCCGAAGGCGGTGGTGGGCATCGTGATCGCGGCCGTGGTGCTGCTGCCCGAGGGGCTGGCGGCGCTCAAGGCCGCGCACCTCAACCGCCTGCAGACCAGCATGAACCTGGCGCTCGGCTCGGCGCTCGCCACCATCGGCCTCACCATCCCGGCGGTGGCGGCCGCCTCCATTGCCCTGGGGGTGCCGTTGGCGCTCGGCCTCGGGCCGAAGGAGGAGGTGCTGCTCGCGCTCACCGTGTTGGTCGGCGTGATCACGCTGGGAACCGGGCGCACCACGGTGCTGCAAGGCACCGTGCACCTGGTCATCCTGGCGGCGTTCCTGTTCCTCGCGGTCGTGCCCTGAAAGGTCAGGCCCATTCGCCCGGCGGCAGCCCGGCCCCCGTTTCAGGCCGCGCACATCAGCCGAGGCTGGCCCCGACCAGCACCCGGGCCAGCAACGCCATGCCGGCCTGCGCGCTCATCACGACCACAAGCACCCAATTCATCGCAAGCTCCCCGCAACGGTTGGGCAAGAAGTAACCCGGCGCGGTCCAGTCCTGAACCGGTTGGCACATCACCAGATCGTGAGCGGCGCCGCGGGCGCACCCGGCGCATCGCCCGTTCGGTCCAACCACGGCCGGCAAACGCGTGCCGACAGTCGTGTCATACCAACGGCCCCTGCCTCGCCCTTTTCGTCATTGCGAGCCGCCTTGGCGATGTGGCAATCCAGGAGCCGCCAGCGCGGCGCTCGGCCCCCTGGACTGCCGCGTCGCTGCGCTCCTCGCAATGATAACGCCCGCCGCCACGTCGATCCGTCGCACCCGGTGGGTCCAGGCGCCGCGCCGGGTCATGACGTTGAGGCCGATGACCGGGCCGCCGGGAAGGAGAACGGCGCGCTGGCGGCCGTGAGGTCGCGGGCGCGCCCGTCCACGGCCAGGCGGAGTCCGGCGCCCGACAAGATCGACAGCGTGCGGTCCACGCCCGGAAAGGCGGAGAACGCGCCGTCAATCGTGACGCTCGCCATGCTGACCCGCCAGTTGAACGCCGACAACCCGGCGCCCTCGGGCGCGACGGCGATCTCGGTCGTCTCGCCCAGGCCGTTCTTCCACAGCATCCGGCGGTGGTCCGAACTCCTGAGGAGCCTCGGCGGATGCACAAACGGCGGCACCATGCCCTACAGGATGCCCGGCAGGTTCACCTGCTTTTCCCGCGCCATCGCGAGGGCGTCGTCGTAGCCGGCGTCGGCGTGGCGCATCACGCCGGTGGCCGGGTCGTTCCACAGCACGCGCCCGAGGCGGCGGGCGGCGTCCTCGGTGCCGTCGGCGACGACGACCATGCCGGCGTGCTGGGAGAAGCCCATGCCGACCCCGCCGCCGTGGTGCAGCGACACCCAGGTCGCGCCGGACGCGGTGTTGAGCAGCGCGTTGAGCAGCGGCCAGTCGGACACCGCGTCGGAGCCGTCCCGCATCGCCTCCGTTTCGCGGTTCGGCGAGGCGACCGAGCCGGAATCCAGGTGGTCGCGGCCGATGACGACCGGGGCCTTCAGCTCGCCGCTGGCCACCATCTCGTTGAAGGCGAGGCCGAGCCGGTGGCGGTCGCCGAGGCCGACCCAGCAGATGCGGGCGGGCAGGCCTTGGAAACGGATGCGCTCGCGCGCCATGTCGAGCCAGGTGTGCAGCGGCGCGTTGTCCGGCAGCAGCGCCTTGACCCGGGCGTCAGTCTTGTAGATGTCCTCCGGGTCGCCGGACAGCGCGGCCCAGCGGAACGGGCCGATGCCGCGGCAGAACAGCGGGCGGATGTAGGCCGGCACGAAGCCGGGGAAGTCGAAGGCGTCCGACACGCCCTGCTCCAGGGCCATCTGGCGGATGTTGTTGCCGTAATCGACGGTCGGCACCCCGGCGCGGTGGAGGGCGAGCATGGCTTGCACGTGCCGGGCCATGGAAGCCTTCGCCGCCGCGGCGACCTCCTGGGGCGCGCGCTCGCGCTTGGCCTGCCACTCGTCGAGGGTCCAGCCGGCGGGCAGGTAGCCGTTGACCGGGTCGTGGGCGGAGGTTTGGTCGGTCAGGATGTCGGGGCGGACGCCGCGGCGGACCATCTCGGGCAGGATCTCCGCGGCGTTGCCCAGCAGCGCCACCGACACGGGCCGCCTGGTGCGCGCCGCCTCCTCCATCATGGCCAAGGCACCGTCGAGGTCGCGCGCCTCCGCATCGACGTAGCCGGTGCGGATGCGGAACTCGATGGAGGAGGGACGGCACTCGATGGCCAGGCACGAGGCCCCGGCCATGGTGGCGGCCAAGGTCTGCGCGCCGCCCATGCCGCCGAGGCCGGAGGTCAGGATCCAGCGGCCGGACAGGTCGCCGCCGTAATGCTGGCGCCCCATCTCGACAAAGGTCTCGTAGGTGCCCTGCACGATGCCCTGGCTGCCGATGTAGATCCACGACCCGGCGGTCATCTGGCCGTACATCGCCAGGCCCTTGCGGTCGAGCTCGTTGAAGTGGTCCCAGGTGGCCCAGTGCGGCACCAGGTTGGAGTTGGCGATCAGCACGCGGGGCGCGTCCTTGTGGGTGCGGAACACGCCCACGGGCTTGCCGGACTGGACGAGCAGGGTCTCGTCGGCCTCGAGCGCGCGCAGCGAGGCGACGATGCGGTCGAAGCATTCCCAGTCGCGCGCCGCGCGGCCGATGCCGCCATAGACGACCAGCTCGTCCGGCTTCTCGGCCACGTCCGGGTCGAGGTTGTTCATCAGCATGCGGAGCGGCGCCTCGGTGAGCCAGCTCTTGGCGCTGAGCTCGGGGCCGCGGGGGGCGCGGACGACGCGGGCGTTGCCGAGGCGGGTCATGCGTGGTCTCCGGTGATGCTCGGGAGGGGGACGGCCCCGGCGGCGCGGGCCAGCGCGCCATCCCGCACCAGCCCGGCGGCGCGGAGCATGTCGGGGTGCCTGTAGCGGTCGTCGTCCATGCGCGGCACGTCGGCGCGGAGCAGGGCGCGCACGGCATCGAGCGGCGGGCTTGAAGCGAGCGGGGCGTGGAAGTCGATGCCCTGCACGGCCGCGAGCAGCTCGATGCCGATCACGGCGGCGGCGTTCTCGATCATGGGCAGCAAGCGGCGCGCGCCATGGGCGGCCATCGAAACGTGGTCCTCCTGGTTGGCGGAGGTGGGGATGGAATCGACGCTGGCCGGGGTGGCGCGCTGCTTGTTCTCCGACACGAGGGCGGCGGCGGTGACCTGCGGGATCATGAAGCCGGAGTTGAGGCCGGGCTTGGGGGTGAGAAAGGCGGGCAGGCCGGACAGCGCGGGGTCAACCAGCATGGCGACGCGGCGCTCGGCGATGGAGCCGATCTCGCAAACCGCGAGCGCGATCATGTCGGCGGCAAAGGCGACGGGTTCGGCGTGGAAGTTGCCGCCGGACAGCGCCTCGTTGGTTTCCGGGAAGATCAGCGGGTTGTCGGAAACCCCGTTGGCCTCGGTGGCGAGGGTGCCGGCCGCCTGGCGCAGCACGTCAAGCGCGGCGCCCATCACCTGCGGCTGGCAGCGCAGGCAATAAGGGTCCTGCACCCGCTCGTCGCCGACGCGGTGGGACTCGCGGATGGCGCTGCCGGCCATGAGGGCGCGCAGGGCGGCGGCGGTGTCGATCTGGCCGCGGTGGCGGCGCAGCGCGTGGATGCGCGGGTCGAA
>CALMAB010000368.1 GCA_937858325.1 uncultured Acetobacteraceae bacterium | reverse complement strand
GCAGGGGGGCGTCCGGCCCTGCCGGCGCCCGCAGCCCGGCCAGCTCGGCGCACAACTCCTCCAGCACCGTGGCGAACCGGGTGGTCGCCGCTTCAAACGCCGCATTCCGCGCCGCCGGGTCGGCGTCCGCGCCCACGATCAGGTCGATAGGGCCGTGCTGCAGGTGCAGCCGGCCGTTTGGCAGCGTCCGCGCCTGCGGGGCTTCCCTCACCGTCGGGCCAGCGGCCAGGGGTTGCCGCCGCGCTGCGCCTGGCGCACCTCGTCCCCGGCACGCAGGCTGGACCAGGGCCGCACGTGCTCCATGTGCCCGCCCAGCGCCGCGTAGTCCGACAGGCTCAAGGTGAACTCCACCGGCGCCACCAGCGCGGGCGTGGGGACGGAGCCGAATGCGCCCGCCGGCACCCGGCTCACATCCACCATGAAGGTGATGCCGCCGCCGGGCCACACGAACACCGGCGCGCCGCCGCAGGTCACGACCGTGAGCGCATCCTTGACCGAGCGGGTCAGCCGCACCGGGTTCTCCGTCACGCCGGACCGGAGCGAGCCGCCAGCGCCGCCCATGAACAAGACCGTCGCCAGCGCCGGCTCGCAGTTCTCCTGGATCAAGGCGACAGACGCGCGCAGCGCCGGAGGAGCCTCCTGCTCAACCGGGCGCAGCGCCTCGTCCAGCACGAAGTAAGCGTGGTGCTCCCCGGTGGTGGAGGTCATCAGCATCGTCAGGCCCGGCCGCGCCGCCTTCGGGTCGAACGGGCCGAGGATCGCCAGCGGGTCGGCGACGTCCGTGCCGCCCCAGCCCGTGCCCGGCTGCGCCACCTGGAAATAGCGGCCCGGCGTGGACCGGCGGCCCTTGATCCGGATGCCGGTGCCCGGGACGCCCAGCAGCTTGCCCGCCTGGTGCTCCGACAGCACGCCGGTGATGTGGTCGTCCACCACCACCACCTCGTCCACCCGACCTTCCCATTGCTTGGCGAACATGCCGATGGTCGCGGAGCCGCAGCCGACGCGCATCCGTTCTTCCACCTGGCCGTTCACCATTGGCGGCTGCCCGGCCTGCACCACGACGGTCGCGCCGCCATCGACCGCCAGCTCCACGGGCGCCCCGTTGCACAGCGCCAGCATGGCGTCGCAGGTCGCGCGCCCTTCCTTCTTGGTGCCGCCGGTCAGGTGGTGAACGCCGCCCAGGGACAGCATCTGCGACCCGTACTCGCCGGTGGACACGTGTCCCACCGGCTCCCCTTCCGCCCGCACCAAGGCGCGCTCCGGCCCGATGTGCCGGTCGGTGTCGATCTTCACCTTGGCGCCGCAGTAGCTGAAAATGCCTTCGGTCACGACCGTGACCATGTCCAGGCCGTCAACCGTGGACGACACGATGAACGGCGCCGGCTTGTAGTCGGGGTAGGTGGTGCCGGCGCCGATGGCGGTCACGAACTCCTGCTGCACGCCGACAACCGTCGGCTCGCCCACCACCGTGCCGTCCCACTCTGCCGCCCCGAACCGGACGACCCGGCCACCGTCTGCAACCGTGCGGCTCAGGATCACGTGCGGGTCCACGCGCACCAGCGCGCCGCCCTGGTTGGCATAGCGGTCACAGGCGCCGGCCTGGCCTGGCCGGATGAAGCACATCACCGGGCAGGCATCGCAGCGGATGCGGTCGTCCTCGTTGCGAATGGGGGGCGCTGCGTCTGCGGTCGGGGTGCCAGTCACGATCAACTCCCAAGCCGGCCGCAGGTCGGCCGGCTTCGTTTGTATGCGAACAGATGCTCCGCCCCGAGCGCCGGCGCTGTCAAGCGCGACGGGTCCTGCCTGGCGCGTGAGTTCAAGGGTAGGCTCTCGACTTGGACCGAGCGAAACCCGCGCTGCGGCCCCGCTCCTGGAGACCAGGTTTGCGCGTTGCGGTAATCGGTGGCGGAGACCGTGGCCGGGGCGGAGGCCGTGTTCATCGCCGTCGGCATCGCCCGGCGCGGCGGCGGCCATGCCGACGCATCCTTTGTCCACGCCGCCGCTGGTTGCCAAGTCGCGGGCAAGACAGCGCGTCGGCCTTGCCGATCCAGCGGTCTTCAAAGCCTGACAGGGTAGGGACGCCGTTCTGCGGCAGGCGGTGCCTTGGCGCGAGCCGGGGTTTCGGGTCACGCCTACACCGGCGGCGTCGCGCCCGGCGCCAATGTCAGCTTTGCGCCCACGGCTGCCGGCGTGCGGACCGCCTCCGCCCACCACGCTTGGGCTTCACGCAGGAGATCACGACGAGCAACGCGGGGCTCGCGAGCGTCCGGGGTCGGCTCTCGATCAGATGCGAGGTCCGTTGCGGGGCCAAGCGCCGGCGCTGCATGGATGTGGGGTCGCCGTTGCCATCAGCGCCGACGAACCCCGTCGATTCCAGCTGTTTCAGCGGACCGCTTTATGCCGTAGTCGAGACGGTGTGCGACACGTATAATCATCTCGTTAGAAAAACTATTTAGCGCTTTAGCGCTGTAGAAGCGAAAGCTTCTCGAACCGGACTCAAGCACTGCATGATGCTGTCGATCACCATCACGCACTGCCCGGCCACGGACCTCGGCTACCTGCTGGCC
>CALMAB010000367.1 GCA_937858325.1 uncultured Acetobacteraceae bacterium | reverse complement strand
CCGGCTGCGGTGGCGCGGCCGTCGTGTGCCTGATCCACCAGCACAGCCTCCGCGCCGGCCAGGGCCACATGGAAGGCAGCGCTGGCCCCGAGCACGCCGGCACCGATCACGATCACCCGCATGGGCCTGCCTGGCCCACAGGCCGCCGGCTGCGAAGCGTGGTCATGGGGGAATGCTCAACCGTGGGCGGCTGCGCGTCCGGCCTCCACCACTGCAAAGGTCGTGATCCCGAAGTACTCGTATGCCTCGGCGATCGTTGCGGAAGTGCCGAACGTGCCCGCGCCGACAAACCTGCCTTCGACCGATACGGCGGTCCCAGCCCATTCGCACCTGCGCCTCCACTGCCACGCAGGGCGCCGCGCCGAAAGGCTGATCGCGACAGGCCTCGCCCTGCTTCCCAGACGGCGGCCAGCACGGCATCGACACGCATTTGCCACGGCTTCGGTGCAGGTGGCCGCTTGATCGGCGGCGTGCCTTCAGGCGGCGGGTCGTCCGGACCCGGTTTGGGGGGCGGAGATGGCGGACGAGGCGGGATGATGGGTTCAGGCATCTGAAGGCGCATGATGGCCATCGCCTTACCACCCATGCGACATCGGAGACAGGCAGAGCTGGGGGCGCTGCTGCCCGCCGCGTGTCGAGGTCCAGGGGATCTGGCAGCGTGGTTCCGAGGGCAGCGGACGGACCGATTGCCGGAAGGAGCGGTGGCGGCGCCAGCAACCCGGCGCGCTCTCTCGGGCCGACGATCGTCTTGGGGACGTTTCCGATCTGGCTTTTCCGCTGCGCCGTCCGCTGCTGGGCGGCGGAATTGGCCCACTCGCCTTCCGTCTCGTTGGGACGGCACGCACGCCGAAGGTGGCGGACGCCGGCGTAGCGTCCTGCGATGCCCTTGCCTTCTTCCGTCCAGGCATGCCTGGCTCGGCAAGCTGAGTTCTTCCGGCCCCGCCGAGGCTTTGCCCGGTTCCGGGGTGGCGATCGATACGCCACGCAACCAGACCAGCGACGAGGGCGCCGAGCAGACCACGTAATACGGACATGGCCCCACTCACAGCGCGCTTTGATCGCCAGAAACGTTCGATGTGCCTTCATGTTGTGATGCGACTTCCCGCAACTTTCATTCCAGCCGCATGCTTTAGAAATGCATGTCCGTCCTGCCGCCCGACGGGCAGCGGCTGGACCCAACAGGAGGCCAACATGGCCAAATCTTTGAATAACCTCGCTGCGGCAGGTGTTTCCGTTTGGCTCGACGACCTGAGCCGGCCCCGCATCCAGACGGGCAGCCTGGCCCGCATGGTCGCGGGAGGCGACATCGTCGGCATCACGACCAACCCGACGATCTTCGCCAAGGCCATCGGCGCCGGGTCGGGCTACGAGGACCAGTTGCGCGACTTGGCATTGCGCGGCACCGCCATCGGCGAAACGCTTCGCCTCCTGACGGCGTGGGACGTCCGGGCCGCCTGCGACATCCTGCGCCCGGTTTATGATCGCACGAACGCCCGTGACGGGCGCGTGTCCATCGAGGTGGACCCGCGCATCTCCGGCGACGCCGACCGAACCGCGGCCGAAGCGCGCGGCCTGTGGTGGTTGGTGGACAGGCCCAACCTGTTCATCAAGATTCCGGCCACCCTGGCCGGCCTGCCGGCGATCACCGCCAGCCTGGCCGAGGGCATCAGCGTGAACGTCACGCTGATCTTCTCGCTCGACCGCTACCGGGCCGTGCTGGAAGCGTTCCTCGCTGGCCTTGAGAAGCGCCAGGCCGCCGGCGGCAGCCTCGCGGGCATCGAGAGCGTGGCCTCGTTCTTCATCAGCCGGGTCGATGTCGAGGTGGACCGCCGGCTTGCCGAACTTTCAGCCCGAGGCGGCGGCAAAAGCCTGGCCGAGGATGCGCAACGGCTCCGGGGGCAAGCGGCGATCGCCAATGCGCGCCTGGCCTACGAGATCTACGAGCAGATGCTGGCGTCGCCCCGCTGGCAGGCGCTCGCGGCGCAGGGCGCCCGTCCCCAACGCCTGCTGTGGGCTTCCACGGGGGTGAAGGACAAGTCGGTCAGCGACACGCGCTATGTCGTCGATCTCGTCGCGCCGGATACGGTCAACACCATGCCGGAAGCCACCTTGCAGGCCGTCGCCGACCACGGCCAAATCCATGGCGATGCGGTCCGGGGCAGCTACGAGGTGGCACGCGCGGTCCTTGCGGAGCTGAGCCGGATGGGCCTGGACATGGAGGAAATTGCCGACACCCTGGAGCAGCAGGGCGTGGCCTCCTTTGCCAAGAGCTGGGATGAGCTGATCGCCTCGGTGACCCGGCAGATGGAGAAGTCGGGGGCGGAGGTGATGCCCGCCGGCGCCGTCAAGCCGGCGAGCGGCGAGGAAGGCCAGGACTTGGCACCGGCGGCCGGGGCGCCGCGCGCGACCGGAAGCAAGGTGCCGGCATGACCTGCCCCGGCCCGCGCCCGTCGTCGCCGACCAGGACTTGGCCCGGCGCCCGCATCGTCGGCGCTGCCAAGACATCGGACCGAGAAAGGCTCCACGTTCCTTGCCGCCGCGGCGGCAAGCCATGTGGCCGTGGAGGCCGCGGTGGAGTTGGGCTGGGAACGCTATCTCGGCTTCCAGGGCCGTTTCGTCGGCATGCACGGCTTCGGCGAGTCCGGCAAGATCGCCGAGGTTTACCAGAAGTTCGGCATCACGACCGACGCCGTGGTGCAGGCCGCCCGCGAGGTCATGCAGGAGGTGTATGGCTGACCCGTCGTAACCCGCAACGACTCATCCGGGCTTGCGCGCCCGGATCACAGCTTCCTGGTGCCCGGTGACGCCCAGCCTCACCGCACGGGCCGGCACGAACCGGGCGACCATCGGCTTCATCACGCTGACGCCCTCCTTTCCGACGAGCTGCGCCATTGTCGTCGTATCAGCCAAGATCGTCGCTCCCACCTGAAGCCTGTGCGCCCGGGGAGAGAGCGCCCGTCCTCGCCAGCCGCCGCCAGCCGCGGACATGGCGGGCATCCGAAAACCCTGCAATTTCGGTCCGGATGCCCGGCTTGCCAGTTCCGCACTGGCGGAACATGGCGCAGCCAAGCTCTTGTGCCGCCGCGGGAAGCGGGCACAAGCGTCAGAGGCTCGGTATGCAGTGCAGGGTTGCCGGGTCAACGGCGTCGGTCAGCAGTTCCTGTCCCGCCGCCAACAGCCCGAACTGCCTGCTGCGGCTGAACGGCAGGGCAATGCCCAGGGTGTCCAGCGTGACGGTCCCGTGCAGCCGGTACTGAACCGCTCCCGTGCGCAGGACGCCGAGGAACTGCGGGTCCAGGTTGCGCGTGGTGCTCACAACGGTGAACGGCACCAGGACCGATGACTGCGGCGGCAGCCGTACCGGAACTTCGCTTGCACCCTCCGCCAGCGGGCTTCCAGCCATGTCCACGGCAACCTGGATGCGTCGGAACGACAACTCCGAGGTGTTGGGGTTGGTCACGCACAAGGTCACGCCCAGGGTCTGGTCGAGCAAGCCGAGGCCACGCAGCTTGACGGCCGCCACCTCGACCTGCGGCGGCGTGGCCGTTGCCAAGGCGCAGGCAGTGCACAGCAAGGCAGCCGCTATACAGGCTAAGGACCGGTTCACGGCGCGTCGTCCTCGTCTTCGGACAGCGGCGAACCGTCGTATTGGGCAAGCAGGTCGGCCGGGTCGCGATACACGGCGATGCAGCCGGCATCCCACAGGGTATCCTCCGGAAAGCCGCCGCACAGCAGGCCGATCGTGCGGAGGCCGGCTTGCGTGGCAGCCTCCGCGTCGCAGGGAGTGTCGCCGACGACGATGACGTCCTCGGGGTCGGGGTTGCCCAGCTTCTCCAGGGCCGCGAGGAAGATGTCGGAATGCAGCTTGCTGCTTTCCGCGTCGTTGGACGAGGTCTGCTCGTCGACCAAATTCTCGATGTCCGCCACTTCCTTGTAGGTTTCCAGCTCGTCTTCCTTGGCCGTCGAGGCCAGAACGATGCGCAGCCCCTCGGCCCGCAGGCGCTCGAACAAGGTCCGCACGCCTGGAAACGCCTCGACGTTCGGAAGGTAGCGCTCCTTCAGGATCACGCCCCGGCGTTCCTCCAGCTCCTCGCCAAACGCCTCGATGTCGTCCTCGCTGAGGAACTCCGGCATAAGCTGGTCGCCGTCCTTGGCGACCTGCATCCGGATGTCGTCGAGCGGGACGTCGCGGCCATACTCGCGCAAGGCGTCCTGCCAGGACTGCGCATGCAGGTCCACGGAGTCGATCAGGGTGCCATCGACATCGAAGATCACGGCTGTCGGCATGGAGCGGTCCTCAGGGATTAAGGGGTCAGGCGAACTGACGGTGCCGGTTCCAGCACTGTTGCCGTGTGACGGCCATAAGCATCCCATTGCTGCCCGGTTCCGGTCCGGAACGGCGTCGGTTCGGCAGCCCACGGCCGTGGAGACCCGGAACCGTTGACGTCCTAGGCGTTAGCGCTCCTTGCATGCACCCGGCCGACGCAGGCGGGTGCTTTTGCCAAAGGACGAGACATGGACGAGAACCAAGCCGACAAGCTCGGCAGCAAGATGCGGGACGTCTATGCCGACCTCGCCAGCGAGGCGCCCGTGCCGGCGAGGGGCGCACCGAAGCATCCCTCCCGCCGGCTTCGAAAGAACCGGAGCTTCACCAGGACGTCCGCACGCAAGGCTGCCTCGGCGCCCGGCGGCGGCGTGGGCGGCCTCATGATGCAGCATCCCGTGGCGTCGCTCCTGATCGCTGCGGGCATCGGCTACATGCTCGCCCGCCTTTAGGAACCGACGAGGGCCAGCCTGCCCGCGGGGCGGCCCGGGCGGCGTCCGGTTTGCCCGCCTATCCTGCGCCACCCGGTCGAGACCCTCCCGCAGCGGGGCAACCTCGTCGACGATCCCGGCGAAATCCCGTCGCGGAATGTCGATCATGAGACCCCGGCTTGGGATGCGGTGCGTTGGCCGGAGCGTGCCGGAGGCGCAGGGCCGCCCGCCTCTTTGCTGGCTGCCTGGGCTGCCTCAATGCAGAAATCCACGGACTCGCGCAGCGAGGTCGAGTAGTAGTCGGCGCCGATCACCGTCCTCACCCGCTCGTCCCTGAGCGCGTCGTCCTCGGACGGCCACAGGCCCACGAGTATGGGCGCCCCAGGCAGCTTGCGGCGCAGCCGCTTCATCAGGTAGCGCAGGTGCGACGGGCTGCCGCTGATGTCGAGGTAGGAGATGCACACCATGGCGATGCCCGTCACGTCAAGCGCGCCGATTTCCTCGCGGGACGCCGCCTGGTAGGGCGTGACGCGCGCGCCCAGCCCGTGCTTGCCGAGCAGTTGGGCCAGCATGGAGGATGCCGCCTCGTCGAGCGGCCCCTTCCCGGCAAGGCACAGCACGGGCGCATCCGCCTGCCATGCCGGCGCCAGCCCGGCACGCCCACCGTCGGGGCTGTCCGGCAGCGGCTGCTTAGGCAGCTCGCGTTCGTCGCGCGGCGGCGCGGCAGGGCCGTCATCGGCCTGCCCAGGTGCCGGCTCGCGGTCGTCGTGGCTCGCCAGCTCGTCCACGAGGCCCTTGATGGTGTTCTTGATCCGCTCCAGCTGCTCCTGGTGCAGCACGCCGCGTTCGGCATCGTTGGCGGCGAGCTGCAGGCCCTTCAAGGCGACCTCGTCGTAGTAGGACGACAAGGAGCGGTCCTTCAGCAGCAGCTCGGCCTGGTCCTCCGCTTCGTCCGCGTCGCCGGCCAGGATGCGCTGGTAGAAGCTTTCGACGGGCGTCAACGCCGGCCGGTCGCCGAGCAGCACGTCGAGGAACTCCAGCCGGTCCACGTAGCGCCCGAGCACGACCAGGCACAGCGTCAGGGGCATGGAGAGGATCAGCCCGATCAACCCCCACAGCCAGCTCCAGAAGATGGCCGAGACGACGAGCGCGAACGGCGACAAGCCCGTGCTGTGGCCATACAGCAGCGGCTCGACCACTTGGCTGACCGTCAACTCGACGACCACGTAGAGCGCGGCCGTCCAGATGGCCATGCCCCAGCCGGAATCGACCGCGGCCGCCAAGGCAATGGGCAACCCGGCCGAGATGAAAGCGCCGATGTAGGGCACGAAGCGCAGCAGCGCCGACAGCATGCCCCACAGCACCGGGTTCGGCACGCCGACGAAGTACAGCCCGACGCCGATCACCAGGCCGAAGGTGGCATTGATCGCGAGCTAGGTGAGGAAATACTTGCCGAGCCGCCGGGCGGCGTCGTCCAGGGCGACCGTCGTGCGGTGCAGGTCGGTGGCGCCGAACAGGCGGATCAGCCGGTCGCGCAGGTCCTCCTGCTGCAGCAGGGCGAAGATCGCGACGACGAACACGATCCCCATGGTCGCGAGCGGCGACAGCACGGGCGACAGGTAGCGCTCCGCAAGGGCAAGCGGCGATGCCGCGGGCGCCGCCGCAGCCGGTGCGGAGGGGGGAGCTACGGCCGGGTTGGTGCCAGGGACGTTGGGCGCGGGCGCCGCCGGGGCTGGCCCGGCGGCAGGGGGCTTGTCCGGCAGGCCGAGCCGGCCGGCGAAGTCGGCCACGCGTCCGGCCGCATAGTTCCGCACGGCCTCGATCTTCGTCTCCACCGTGGCGGCGTATTGCGGGATGCCGGTCGCAAGCTGCGCGACCTGCGTGCCGATGACGCCGCCCAGCGCCAGAATGAGGCCCAGCGCGACCACGACCGCCAGCAGAACGGCCGGCACCCGGGCCAGCCCGGTCCGGCGCAGCAGCGCGACGGCCGGCGCGAGGATGAACGCGAGGAGGATGGCCAACGTGACCGGGATCAGCACCTCGCGGGCGAAGTAGAGCGCCGCGACGACGACGACGCCGACCTGCAGGGCGAGCGCGCTGGCGAAGTCCGGAGCAGCTGGCGGCGTGACCTGGGCGGCTGGCCGGGACGGCGGAGACGAAGCATCGGGCATGGTCAGGCTTTCAGGGAAAGGGGGGAAGACAAGCGGCTTGGCCCGAGCGCATGGCGGCCGCACGCCCGCCTGCGCCGCCGTTCCCCGATCGTCAGTACCTCCCGAACGCGTTGGACGCAGCAGGGGGCTGACAAAAGGAGTCAATACCCGATGCGATGCAACAATGATACGCCTCCTTTCGGGCGATGGATCATGCTACGGAAAGTTTCGTCTTGGACTTGGCAGGCAGCATGACCGATGTCAGCAGGGAATGTGAGCGGCCAGACCTCATTGGGTGAAAGCTGCCCGACGCGGGTGCGGCGTGACGCGCCGGTCGGCGGCGCGAAGCGTTCCAGCCGCTAGGGACCGGAACCTTCCAGCTTGGCCGGTCGCCGCTGCGACAGCACCGCGTGGTAGGCGGCGAGATAGCGGCCCACCATCCGGGCCACGGAGAAATGTTCCGCGTGACGCCGTATGGCCGCGCGGTCAAGGGTGCCCAGGCGCCCCACCGCCGCCACGGCCTCGGCTTCGTCGGCGACCAGGAAGCCGCTCGCGCCGTGCTCGACCAGCTCCGGCATGCTGCCGCGCGAGTAGGCGACCACCGGCGTGCCGCAAGCCATCGCTTCCACGACGGACAGGCCGAACGGCTCGGCGAAGTGGATGAGGTGCAGCAGGCCAAGCGCACCGCCCAGCAGCTTGTCGCGCACGGAAGGGCCTGCCGCGCCGACGTAGCAGATGTCGGTCGCGAGTTCGGGTTCGACCTCGCGCTCGAAATAAGCGCGGTCCTGCACGATTCCCGCCAGGATCAAGGGAAGCCCCGCGGCACGGGCCACGCGGATCGCGTCCGCCGCCCCCTTGTCGGGATGGATGCGGCCGAAGAACAGCAGGTAGCCGCCTGTCCGTGGCTGGAAGGTGAACTCGCTGAGGTCGAGGCCATGGTGGATGGTCGCGAGGTAGGCGAGGTCCGGATGGCGGTCTGCCTCCGAGATGCTGACGTAGTGCGCCCGGCCGTTGCAGGCGCGGTAGACGGGCAGGATGCGTTCGCTGGAAAAGCCGTGGATGGTCGTGAGCATCGGGGTGTCCACCAGGCCCGCATAGGTCAGCGGCAGGAAATCGTAGTGATTGTGGATCAGGTCGAAGTCCCGCGCCCGGCCGAATGCGTGGGCGAGGTGCAGGCCCTCCCACACCTTGGCGTCCATGCCGGGCGTTTCCTCGTAGGGGCTGGGCACCACGGCGCTGAGGTGCGCATCCGTCTGCGAGTCGGCGGTGGCGAACAGCGTGACGTCCACCCCGGCCCGCACCAAGCCCTCGGTGAGCAGCGACACCACGCGCTCCCAGGGGCCGTAATGGCGCGGCGGAACCCGCCAGGCGATCGGGGCGAGCATGCCGACGCGCAACGGGCGGCCATGGACCGGGTGGCGGGCGAGGGAATGCACGCCTCAGCCCCCGTGCCCGGCGCTACAGCTTGAGCCGGATCGCGTCATGGCTGGCCTCACCGGCCACGCGCGGGACCGAGAGCTGCGCGGCCCGGCTGTATTCAACGGCGCTCAGCCACAGCGCCAGCGTGCTTTCCGCGCCTTGGTTCTCGTTGGTGCCGCCGCGCTCCAGCCCGTCCCGGCATCCCTGCGTTTCCGCGTCGTGCAGCGACGCCGCGTTGGCGTTGCGCCCGAGCAGCCACTCCACCGCGCGCCGCCCGCCGGCCAGCCAGGTCGCCTCCCCCCTGGCGCGCTGCGCTTCAAGGTCGGCCGACACCGTCGCATACACCTCAATCGGCTGCCCGTCCCAGAGCGGCCGCGCTTCCCCGGCACGATACGGCCGCTCGGAGCCGACAGGCTGGAACCCGCCGTTCGGCCCGGTCTGCTGGCCTTCCAGCCAGCGCAGCGCGGCCAGACCGGTCGCCACCGCCTGCGGATGGCCGAACACCCGGCCATAGGCGATCAGCCCGTGCGGCAGCTTGGCATTGCTGTAGCTGAGGTGATCCTCGAACCATGGCCAGACCGGCGTTGCTGTTTCCCCGAAAATGCGCAGGAGGTTTCCGGCATACCTGTCAGCAAGGGCCTTCCATGCAGGATCGGCTGCCTCGTTCTCGACGCGCTCCGCCAAGGCGATCAGGGCAAGCGCCTGAGCGCGCGGGTGGCCGAGGCCCTCAAGCGCCGGCCACGACCGGCGAAGCAGCTCGTGCGC
>CALMAB010000366.1 GCA_937858325.1 uncultured Acetobacteraceae bacterium | reverse complement strand
GGCTATCCAGCAAACCTTGCGCGGGCAGGCCATCACCTACCCGGGTTGAGCAGCGCCCAGAGAACCGGCCAACTTTACTTGTCCGAGTTGAAACGATCCGCAACCTCATTAGCAGACTTCTGAAGAAAGATGTTGCTCAGATCCTCAGCCTGCTGCTGTGTCAGCGAGAGCGGATGATCCTTCAGGTAGTCGTCGGCAGGCTACCTTTTTTTGCCGAGATAGGGGGTAAGCTTGTCGATTATGTCCTGGGCGACACCCAGCTCCTTGAGTTGCTGCACGGTCTTGGACCCCAGGTCCACGCCGTTCCCGACCGTTACTCCGCTCTGCCCGAGGACTTTGCCGTTCTCCTTCGGAACGATGCCGTCAGTTGTGAAGCCTTCCCGTTCCCGGATAAAGCCACCGTTGATCGTGTTGTCGGCGCCGTCCGACGTCACAGAACCCGCGGACGAGGATGTGGCATTTGGCTGCTTTGCGGCTGCTCCTGCTCCGGTGCCGCCGATGGGCTGCTGCGTCGGCTGATTGGCGGCAAGCTGCTGCTGCGCAACCGTCGCGTTGGTGCCGCTGCTGCTGCTCGCATCCGTGCTGCTGATGCCCGAGTTGTCGCCCTTGAGCGCCGCCACCATCGCGGCCCCCACTGCCCGGGCCACCTCCTCGCCCATGCCCGCCGCCACCGGGGCCAGGAACGGGCGGGCCGGCATCCGCGCTGTGCCCAACTCCTGCGGCACCGCAGCCGGGTCGCTGCTTCCAACCACCGCTTGCAGCCCGTCCGCCTGCACCCCTATGCTGTCTCGCAACGCGCCGCTCCGAAGCCAGGGTTCGTCGTGCCCGGCCGCACCTGGCGCCTCCGACAAGCCGTCCCGCACCCGCGCCGCCATGCGCTGCGCCTGCTCGGCCAATGCTTTGGCCATCACTTCCTCGGGACGTAGACGCTCCAGGCGCTCGCGAAGCTCGTTCAGTCCTGAAATCTTCAAACCCATCCGTTGCTCCTCCTCGCGGCATGTTCTCCATTTGTTCAAAACGACGCGCAAGCAGAAAAGCCCTGCGTTTTACAGCCCGGCTCAGTCCCTCTCGGCGTGCGCCGACCAGATCGACCGCGAGGGACACTGGACCATCAAGCGCGGACGCAAGAAGCCCTGTCCGAAGGCACGCAGCAGCGCAACGCTTCCGCCACGCCGCTGTTCTGGGAACACGTAAACCCTTGCGGACGCTCCGAACTGGACATGGCGACAGATCGCCGCCCTCGGCTGACTCGAAATGGCGGCTGGTGACACGACTGTTGGGTCAAGGCCATGTACGAGGTGTTGGCTGCCCTTGTCCCTCGCGTGGAGCCTTATTCCATAGACGAGATGTTCATGGACATGGACACGCCCCAGGACGCGGCCGACCTCGCCCGCGAGCTGCGCCACGCCGTCCGGCGCATCGCCAAGATCCCCACCTGCGTGGGCCTTGGCCCCACCAAGACGATCGCCAAGCTCGCCAACGCCGCAGCCAAGGCCGACCCGGCGCTGAACGGCGTGTGCGACCTGCGGGACGGGCGGGACCGCCTGCGGCTGTACGAGCTCACCTCGGTGGACGAGGTGTGGGGCATCGGCGGTCGGACCGCCGACAAGCTGAAGGCGCTCGGCATCACCACCATAGCTCGGTTCGTCGCCATGCCGCCCCGCGAAGTGCGGAGCCTGCTGACGGTGGTGGGCGCCCGCGTGCAGGCGGAGCTGCAGGGCGTGTCCTGCCTGCCGCTGTCCTTGGCGGTGCCGGCCCGCAAGGGCCTGGCCGTGACCCGCTGCTTCGCGCGCCCTGTCTCACGCTGGGTTGAGATGAGAGAAGCCTGCGCCCACCATGCCGCCCGGGCCGGCGAGAAGCTGCGCGCGGGCGGGCTGGTCGCGGGCCGGATGGCGGTGTTCCTGCACACGGACCCGCACGGGGGCGGTCCCTGGTACAGCGGCCAGCGCGCCGGGCGCATCGAGCCGACCGACGACGCCGGCGCGCTGATCGGGGAAGCCGTGCGCATGCTGGCGCCGTTGTGGCGGGACGGGCTGCGCTACATGAAGGGGCTGACCCAACGTCAGTGTTGCCAGCCGCAAAGTAGCGCCGGGCGTCCCTGATCAGATGCCCTCGAAGAGGAGCTGCGGTGAGTCGGCGCCCATGCTGGGCCGGTCCAGCGGCAGGCGGGTGGTCATGTCGAGGTGGAACGTGCCGTACGGGTTGACGTGCCCCCAAATCAGCGGCGTCAGCCCGCGCCACTCGGCCACGCCCATGCGCCCGGTCCAGATCGGCTCGCCGAGCACGCGCTGGATCATGAGCGTGTTGACGTACACGAGACAGTTCTGCAGCAGATGGAGGCTGAGCACGGTCGCCTCCTGGTCCTCGACACGGTTGGTGGCGATCTCACCGCCGCGACCGTACAGGATGAAGTCGTTGGCGCTGTTCCAGTTCTCCACGACGTTGAGCCCCTCATGGATCTCGCGCCGAAGTTGGATATCGTCCAGGTAGCGGCAGACAAAGGTCGTTCGGAGGGCCTTTCCGAGCTCGACCAGTGCCCGATACGTGGGGTGCTGGACGTTGGCGCGGGTGAAGCGGCGCAGGATGTCGTTGGCCGCCGCCGTGCCGAGCCGGAGCGCAGTCGCGTAGCGGACCATCTGGTCGTATTGCTGCTCGATCAGCGTCCAGTCGATCGGGCGTGTGAGGATGGCCTGCAACGCCGGAAAGGCGTCCGGCGCCCCGGTTGTGGGACGATAGAGCTTCTGGCGATGGATGCCCTTCAGCCGTGGCAGGAGCTGGAAGCCAAGCAGATGCGAGAAGCTGAAAGCGACCTCCGACTGCCCGTGGCTGTCCACGTAAGTCCGGTCCACCTCCATGTCGGTGCAGTGGCGAAGCACGCCCTCGATCATGGCAGCCGCTTCTGACGAGGACACGGTCTTGAGCTGCGAGTACACGCACAGCGACTTCCTCTCGACATGCCAATAAACCATGATCCCGCGCCCGCCGTAGCGGGTGTGCCACTCCGTCATCAGGTTCTGGTCCCAGGCGCCGAACTGCTTGCTATCGGCGGCGCAGACGGTCGTGCCCTCACCCCAGACCGCGGGGTGTCGGGCGCGCAAGGTGGCGTTCACGACCGCGGCGATGGCCTCGCGCAGGCCCTCGCGCGTGATGAACCGTCGCCGGACATAGAGCAGGTCCTTATAGGTCACGTCCTCCTGGCCGGAGGCCATGCGCTTGAGGCCGGCATTGGTGCCGATGCCGTTGAGGCACAGCAGCAGGCGCTGCTGCAGGACGGAACGGGGGAGGTTCTCGTGGTCGGTGACGGTGCGGAAGGCACTGGTGAAGCCGATCCGCAGGTCCGCTTCCTTCAGCATGTCGAGTAAGCCCGTCATGGGCCAGCGCCGACCGATCTCGGCCTTGAGCGCGACCAAGCCCGCCGGCTCGGGCTGGCGCTCCAGCGGTGTGAGCGAGATTGTGCCTTTCCCGCGCTTGAGGATGCGCACGCAGGGATTTCGCGCCATCCCGTGGTCGAGCACCTCCAGCGCCCGCGTCATCTCCGCCCGCACCCCATCCACGAACACCCGCGCGTCGCGGGGCAGGCCGAGGGCCGCATAGTGCTCGCCGCGGCGGGCGTCGAAGTCGGCCGGCAGGTCCTGGTCGGGGTCGCGGTAGCGGTCCGCGCCCTCGACCCAGACCTCCTTGCAGCGGAGCTGCTCGCGCAGGGCTTGGAGGACGCAGATCTCGTAGGCGATCCGGTTGACCCGCGGCCTGCCCTGGGCGTCGCACTCCAGCACGATGTCGCGCCAGGCGACCGGCACCACGCCGACGAGCGGCGCCCATTCGGCAGCCGGGTAGCACCGCATCCGGCGCGCAGCGTGCCGGGCGATGACATCCAAGGCGTCGAGCACGGGCCGGTGCGCCTGGTTGTTGGAGCGGAAGGCGAGCGCGTCCAGAATGAGCGGCAGCATCCTGCGGTAGTGCGAGCGGTAGGAGCTGTGGATCACGGCCTGGAGGTGGCGCCGGTAGCTCGGCCCCGTCGCGTCGCCCTCGGCCACCAGGTCGTGCAGGGTCTGCTCGCCGACGGCAGGAAAGATCACGTCGCGCACGGCGCCGTGCGGGTGCGCCACGCTGGCCCGGGCGAGCTTGAACAGGATCGCGGGCTTGCCCACCACGCGCTTGAGGCCGGCGATCAGCTCGCCCTCGACGCGCTTCTCCGCCCTGCTGCCGATGCGGTGCACGGTGGCGATGAGCAGGTCTGTCAGGCTGTCCGCGATCTCGCGCCCGCGCACGTGGCAGAAGGCGGCGAGCAGCATCAGGCGGATCGGGGCGGGATGCCGGCGCAGCTCGTGCAGCTCCTCGACCGCGACGCGGCCCCGGCAGGCGAGCAGCACGCGCGCCGGCACGCCGTTGAACAGGTCCGCGGGCAACGCGAGCGCGCGGATGATCCGCAGCTTGGTCGTTTCCTCGTCGACGCTTTGCAGGCGGGCCGGGCCGGCGCCGGCGCGCAGCGCGAGCAGCGGCGGCCCGCGATCGGTTTCGCCATACTCCGCACCATCAGTGCCGGGGGCAGGAGCTTTGAGCAGGGCGTCGAGGCCGGCCGCCGTCCCAGGCGACAGGCGCGCGAGCACCGCGGCGCAGAACGCCTCCTCGTGCCGGCGCAGGACGGAGCGCACCAGCCTATCCAAGCGGTCGGGCGAGGGCGGCTCCAGTTTCAGCGCCCGGCACCGCTCCCGCGCCGCTGAGACCATCCGGTCATGCCGGCGCTCCAGGGCGAACGCTTTGTCGTCCAGCCATCGGCCGAGCGCCTCGGCGTCGTCCAGCGTGGCTTCGCGGAAGCCGAGGGCGGCGCGGACCTGGGCGCGGTGGTACTCGATGGTGCGACCCTGCCAGGCGTAGCCGCGCCACGCCGGAGCGGGCACGCCGACTTGGGCGGCAATGGCCTCGACCGCAGCCAAGGGCACATCCTCGGGGCGGCGCGGGAAGCGGCCCTCCGCTTGGAATGACTTCAGCAGCACGGCGAAGCCGAGCCGCGTGGCGCCGCTCTTGTTGCTGAGCAGCGCGCGATCGACGGCGCGCAAGGTCCAGCAGTCGTCGAAGTCGCCGACCATTCGGGTGTCCTCAGCCGGCTGCCTGCCGCGCGCGCCGTCAAGCGCCCGGGAGGGCACCCGCGCAATCAAGGATGCGGCGCAGCTCCTCGCGGCCGGCCTCGTCCAGCGCGGCCTGCGGCAGCAGCGGCGCCCCGACCGGGAAGCCTTGCAGCTCCAGCGCGCCCTTGATGCAAGCCGCCAAGGAGTGTTTGGCGAAGGCCTGGTTCACGCCCCACAGCTTGCGCTGCAGCGCCATGGCCGCGGCCCACTCGCCGCGCCGGGCAAGATCGTAGAGTTCGACGCTCTGGCGCAGGATCACGCAGGCGGGGCCGGCCATCCAGCCGACGCCGCCGATCATCATGACACAGGCCGGAATGTGCGACGAGGCGGCGAATACGCGCATCCGGCCCTCGGTCTCGTTCAGGATCGAGAGCAGCCGCCCGGTGTTGGTTG
>CALMAB010000365.1 GCA_937858325.1 uncultured Acetobacteraceae bacterium | reverse complement strand
GGCCCGGCCCGTCCAGCGCCAAGGGGACGTGCCGCGCCACCCCGGGCGGCGGGTCGCCCGGCGCCAGCAGCGTCACTTCCCACCACCGGGCCAGCCGCCGCAGCAGGTTCGCGACCCGCAGCGAGTAGCCGTCGCGGATCGGCCAAGGCGGCAGGGTGCAGACGGCGAGCAGGCGCGGCATGACGCCGTTCCTACTCCGCAACGTTGGGTGGGGCAAAGTCCTGTGGTGTCCCGCCCCGCCTCCGCGCATACTGGGTGCCAACCAACACGCCGGGGAGGGCGAATGAGCGAGAACGCGGTCCTGCCGGAGGGCGCCGGCCTGGCCTCCCCGGGAACGGCGGCGCAAGCATGGCGCTGGTCGCCGCCGCGCGACACCTGGCTGATCCGGCTGTTCGACCACCGCGGGTTCCTGGCGGCGCTGTGCCTGTTCCCGGCGGCGGCCTTGCTGCTGGTGTTCCTGACCTACCCGCTGGGCTTGGGCGTGTGGCTCGCCTTCACCGACGCGCGCATCGGGCGCAGCGGGGTGTGGATCGGCCTGGAGAACTTCGAAAGCCTGTGGCACGACCGCATCTTCTGGCTCAGCGTCACCAACACGCTGTTCTACACGGGCGTCGCGACCGTGGGGAAGTTCGGGCTGGGGCTGTGGCTGGCGCTTTTGCTCAACGAGCGCATCCCGTTCAAGTCGCTGGTCCGCGCGGTGGTGCTGGTGCCGTGGATCGTGCCCACGGTGCTGTCGGCCATCGCGTTCTGGTGGATCTACGACCCGCAGTTCTCGATCATCTCCTACGTTCTGCGCAGCGCCGGGCTGATCGACGGCAACATCGACTTCCTGGGCACGCCGTGGCACGCCCGGCTGAGCCTGATCGCCGCCAACATCTGGCGCGGCATCCCGTTCGTCGCCATCAGCCTGCTCGCGGGCCTGCAGACCATCTCGCCGTCGCTGTATGAGGCCGCGATGCTGGACGGCGCCACGCCCTGGCAGCGGTTCCGCCACGTCACCCTGCCGATGCTGATGCCGGTGCTGTCGGTGGTGCTGACCTTTTCCGTCTTGTTCACCTTCACCGACTTCCAGCTGGTCTATGCCATCACCCGCGGCGGCCCCGTGAACTCCACGCACCTGATGGCGACGCTGGCCTTCCAGCGCGGCATCCCCGGCGGCCAGCTGGGCGAGGGCGCCGCCATCGCCGTCGCCATGATCCCCTTCCTGGTGGCCGCCACGCTGATCAGCTACTTCGGCCTTGCCCGGCGCAAGTGGCAGCAGGGAGAGTCCAATGACTAAAGCCGCAACGGGGGCGGCAGAGCGCCAAGGCGCGCTGTCCTGGGACAGCATTCCGCGCCGGGTGGTGACGGTCTATGTGCCGCTGGTCTTGTTCATCGTCGTGCTCTTGTTCCCGTTCTACTGGATGGCGGTCACGACGTTCAAGCCGAACAACGAGCTTTACGACTACAAGGACTTCAACCCGTTCTGGGTGCACTCGCCCACGCTGCAGAACGTGAAGAAGCTGCTGTGGGACACCGACTATCCGCAATGGCTGATGACCACCATGGGCATCGCCGCCGCGGCCACCGTCATCAGCATCGCGGCCAGCGTGCTCGCCGCCTACGCCATCCAGCGCCTGCGCTTCCGGGGCAGCCAATGGGTGGGGCTGTCGATCTACCTCGCCTACCTGGTCCCGCCGTCGATCCTGTTCATCCCGCTGGCGGCCATGGTGTTCAAGCTCGGCCTGTTCGACAGCCCGATGGCCCTGATCCTGACCTACCCGACGTTCCTGATCCCGTTCTGCACCTGGCTGCTGATCGGCTACTTCAAGTCGATCCCGTATGAGCTGGAGGAATGCGCGCTCATCGACGGCGCGACCCGGCTGCAGATCCTCCGCCGCATCACCCTGCCGCTCGCCGTGCCCGGCCTGATCAGCGCCGGCATCTTCGCCTTCACGCTCAGCTGGAACGAGTTCATCTACGCGCTGGCCTTCATCCAGTCCTCCGAGAAGAAGACGGTGCCGGTGGCGGTGCTGACGCAACTGGTGCAGGGGGATGATTACCAATGGGGGGCGCTGATGGCCGGGGCGCTGTTCGGGTCGATCCCGGTGGCGTTGTTGTACTCGTTCTTTGTGGAGTATTACGTGAGTTCTTTGACTGGGGCGGTGAAGGAGTGAAGGTCAGTCGTTGCGGTCCCTGAGGAGGACGTAGGCGCAGAACGCGCGGCGGTGCTTGGTTGGGGCGGATTTGAAGTCAGTGATTGCGTTTTCAACGGTCGCGATGTCGTTGCGGACATTCGACTCGGCGAATTGTGCGAAAGGGTCATAGTCGGCGCTGTGACGCTTTTCCTGCACATCAGCAAACGTCTTTGCGAAACTTTGGATTTCTACGGGAAACTTCCTCATCATCTCTCGCTTCCTGCATTTCGTCTTGGCCGGTCCGTGCTCAAGCGCGCGGTAAACCTGCCGCCAAGCGGCGTCGCTCCGGTCCGAGCCGCTTTCGCCGATCAGCAGGTCGGCGCATTCGCGGGACAGGTAGTGGAACAGGGCATAGTAGGCCGAGCTTGTGGCCCGGCGCAGGCTCGCGTCGGTCGGCGTGCCCTTTGCCGGCGACAAAAGGGCATAGGCCGTCCCGATAAGGTCAGACGGGTTCACGCAAACCCGCCGCGTCCGACTTCGTCATGTAGCTCACGATGGGAAAGTCCTCGACCCCGGCATCGCCCAACTCGAACCAGAGGCTGCGCGACGTCTCGACCATCTTGGCAGGATCGAGCTTCGCGTGTTCATCCTGCACCACCACCGTCACCCGGAGAATGGGGTCCCCGTCGTGGTCCAGGTCCGGCTTGACGGCCACGTGGTCCACGACGGCATCGGAGAACTGCCGCCGCACGACAGCCTCCACAAACTCGGTCAGCGCCTTGTTGTCCAGCATGGTCCCCACCTCGTGTCCATGGTCCGGAGACTACCCTATCCGCCCCGGGCGTGCCATGGTCCCGCGATCCCGTGGAACGGGCTGATCGCCGGGTTCCGCACGGAGCGGCCCGGCTGCCCAAAGGCCGCAGCAGATGAACCTGTCGAGCTTCTGGTCTTCGCCCCGGCCATCATCTTCGCGGATGTCGCGGACCGGGCGCCGCGCCGACACGCCGGACACAGCGGACAAACGGCCCGATCCCCGCTGACGCCCGGCCCGTTGGCACCCGCTCCCCCAAGAGCGGCCCTCATCCGTTCGGCCCACGGTGCGTTTCGGCAAGACCGCGCCGGAGGGGCTGCCGGACCGGGACGCCCCTAGATGGCCGGCGCGCGCATACGGTTCAGCACAGCCGCGTCATGACTGCCGAGGCGCGGCCGAAACCCCGGCCTTTGAAGGCTTGCGGGAGGAGGCCCGCTCGCCTGCAGGACCCTCTCGGCGAACCCCGTGTGCAGCACCACGGTGCCAGCCGGCCCACGCAGCGTCACTTGCCCGGCGGTGACGGTCTCGATGACGGCAGCACCAACCTGGTCACCCGCCCGGACAACGGTTGGCCTGCCGCCCTCGCTGTCGGCGAAGATGGCGAAACCGCCGGCTGAGCTGACCACCACGCCGGTCAACCGAGGCAGCCGAGGCGCGGCGATGGTTGGGGCAGGAGTGTCGGCCGGCGGTCGCCGGTCCTCGCTGAACAACGGCCGGGCAAACAGCCGTTCCACCTGCTGCTGGCTATTGTCCTGCTCGTGCGGGACCGCCAGCGTCAAGGGTTGGGAAGCCGGCACAAACGCCATGCTTTGTTCAGCGGGGGGCACGAAATCGTCGTTGCCCTCGAGTTCGAAGGCGATGGTCGCCATGAGCGCGGCGGCGACCAGTCCAAGAAGCGGCCAGGCGAGATGTCGGACATCTCGCCTGGCGTTGTCCTGGTGCCTGTTGCGATGGGACACCTGCTTGCTTCGTTCACTGAGGTGACTTGATCAGGATGATCTTGGCGACGCTTGGCGTGCCTTTGGCGTCCATGGCGAAGAGCATCCAATAGCCGGGAACCACGATGCCCGGATCGGACGGCACCGCCAGCGTGTAGGCGTTCGCCCCTGCCGCCGCGACCGTCAGCGGCACCCGGCGCTGGTCCGTGTTGACGCTGTGCGTGGTGGCGGAAAGCCGGATCAACTCGAACGACTTGACCGGCCCGCTGGTTCTGACGGAGAGCGCCGATCCGAGCGGCACGGTGCTGCTGGAAACAGCGGTGAGCACCGGCCGCGCTGCCGGCGTCACGCCATCGGCGGCGAACAGGTATGGCGGCGAGAAGATCGCGCCGTCCTGGTGGTTGGCGACGCAGCCCTCGCCGCACAGCCCGCCACCGCCCGAAAACACCTTTGCATTGGGCATCAGCAGCGCCACGCTGTGGTAGTTGCGCGGTGTCTGCATGGGGGCCAGCAGGGTGAACTGCTCCGTCGCCGGGTCCCAGAGTTCCGGCACGAGCACGGACGTGTCATCGTTGAAGGTGATGCCGTGGGTTTCCCCGCCGATGACGAGGACCTTTCCGCCGGGCAGCACGACGCCGTTGGCAAAGGCGCGGGGATAGATCATCGACGGCAGCTTGCGCACCGTCACAGGCGCTGCCGGGTTGGCGATGGCTGCGTTGATGTTGATGATGTAGGTGTTGGCCGTGGCGTTCGCGTCGGTGTAGCTCGGCTGGCCGCCGGTCTTCAGGATTTTGCCCGGCTGAAACATCACGGCGATGCCGTTCATGCTGTACGGATCATCGCCACGGTTCCCGGCCGGCGTGATCGATCCATCGCCCGTGGTGTCGATCCAGTTCATGAGCGGGCTCGGGCCGGCATGGAACACGCGGCCGTTGGGTGCTGCGAACAGCCAGGGATGGTTGTCGCCTTCGGAGATGTAGCCCTGGGCCTCGTCGATGGGATCGTCCCCGAGGATGTTGTTCTCCGAGATGCTGGTCTGACGCCAGCCGGCTCCGTGCTTCCAGACCTCGCCGTCCTTTGGCGACCCGTCACCGGCCCAGGAGCCGCCGATTGTGAAGGCTTCGCCGGTCGACAAGGTCACGGTGCTGTTGTAGCCGCGGGGGATGTTCATCATCCGCGCGGGGTTCCAAAGGTTGCTGACCGGATCGTAAACGGCGGTATGGTAGCTGCTGCTGCCGCCGTTCACCATCACCCGGCCATCGGCCAGGTAGGCGATGCCGGAGCAGAACATGTCGCCCATGGTGCTGATGACCTCCCCAGGCGTGAACGCACGGGTCGGCGGGTCAAAGATCGAGGTATAGGTTTGGCTGGCCTCCGTTCCGATGTCGCCTTCAAAGAAGAACGGCTGGTACGACGACCACGTGAGCAGCTTGCCGTTCGGCAGCACGGCAGCGGAGACCGGGATGTTGGGGAACGGTATGACCTCGCTCCACCGGCCGCGGTTTTCTGCCGAAGCCTGACCGATCTGCATGGCCGCGGCAGCCACGCCGCAAGCGAGCCACCGTTTCCATGCGGGCGTGGTGCGGGCTTGGCCGGTTCGCGGCGGCAAGGCTGCCGTGTGCATGTTCAACAACGCCATGAGCGTGTCCTTTGTTCGATGTGTTATCTATTTCTAGACAGCACTGAACTGAGATATACCGCACGCCCGCGCAGGGGCTATAAACCTGTTGGTTTATGCCTGGGGTTAGTAGGAACTATCCTGGCAGGGTCTGACCGGGCTGTTCTCGCCCCCCCGCCGACGTCCTGGGACCTTTGCCGGAGCGGGTCGGCGTCGGCCAGGATGCGGCGGCGCGGTGTCCCGGGCACGGTGCGGAACACTTGCCATCACGGTTTTCGCGGGATATACATGCCGTATGTCCTGAAGGGAATGCCATGGCCCGGACCACGCTCTTCCAAACCAACCGTTCGCAAGCCGTCCGCCTGTCCAAAGACGTGGCTTTTCCCCCCGGCGTCCGTGAGGTGTCGGTGCTGCGGGACGGCAACCGCCGGGTGGTCGTGCCGGCGGATGCAAGCTGGGACGACTTCTTCGACGCGCCCGGCATCGACATCAAGCGCGAGCAGCCTCCGGTGCAGGAGCGCGAAGCGTTCTAGCCTACCTGCTCGACACCAATCTCTGCATCCGCGTGCTGCGCGCCCGCGTCCCGGCGCTGCGCGCACGTTTCAACGCGGAGGCCGACCGGCTCTGCATCTCCACCGTTGTGCTGACCGAGTTGCTGGTCGGCGCCGCCAGGTCCGCCGAACCCGCCGCGAACCGGCGCGAGGTGGACCGCTTCGCCGCCCGCCTCCAGGTCCTGCCGTTCGACGGACCCGCCGCCGACCACGCCGCGGATATCCGCGCCACCCTGGAGCACCGGGGCCAGGGCATCGGCGCCTATGACGTGCTGATCGCCGGCCACGCGCGCAGCCGCGGCC
>CALMAB010000364.1 GCA_937858325.1 uncultured Acetobacteraceae bacterium | reverse complement strand
CCCCCGCGGCGACCGGGCGCCCGCCATCGAGCCGGTGCGCGCGGCGGCGATCACCGGCCGGCTGACCCGCGACCCGGCGATGGCTGGGTGGCAGCCCGCCCGCACCCTGCGGATCGCCAGCGGCTTCTACACGTCGCAGGCATCGGAGCTGGTCCGGTCATGAGCCGCGCCGGCGTCCTGTCCCATGTGGCCCGCCTGAACGAGGCCGCCGGTCGCAAATGGGCGCAGATCGGGCCGGGTTTCCTGCCGTTCGCCGACGCGGCCTCGGCCGGGCTGCCGATGGGCCGGCTGCTGCGGTTGTCGCTGTTCCAGGTCACGGTGGGCATGGCGGTCGTGCTGCTGATCGGCACGCTGAACCGAGTGATGATCGTGGAGCTGGGCGTGCCGGCCTGGCTGGTGGCGACCATGGTGTCGCTGCCGCTGGTGTTCGCACCGCTGCGGGCGGTGATCGGCTGGAAATCCGACACGCACCGCTCCGTGCTGGGGTGGCGCCGCGTGCCGTACCTGTGGATGGGCACGCTGATCCAATTCGGCGGCCTGGCGATCATGCCGTTCGCGCTGATCCTCTTGTCGGGTGACAGCCACGCGGCGCCCTGGGTCGGGCAGGCGGCAGCGGCGCTCGCTTTCCTCATGGTGGGCGCCGGGCTGCACACGACGCAGACGGTGGGCCTGGCACTGGCGACCGACCTCGCGGAGCCGGAGTCGCATCCCAAGGTCGTGGCGCTGCTCTGCGTCATGCTGCTGCTCGGCATGGTGGCGAGCGCCGTGCTGTTCGGCGCGCTGCTCGCGGATTTCACGCAAATTAAGCTGATCCAGGTGGTGCAGGGCGCGGCGGTGGCCACCATGGCGCTGAACGCCGTGGCGCTGTGGAAGCAGGAAGCGCGCGACCCCTCTCGCACCGCGGCCAACCGCGAGCGCCCGAGCTTTGTCGAAACCTGGCGCGCGTTCAACGCGGGCGGGCAGTCGCGCCGCCGCCTGGTGGCGCTCGGCTTCGGAACGGTGGCGTTCTCCATGCAGGACATCCTGCTGGAACCCTATGGCGGCCACGTGCTGCGCCTCACGGTGGGCGCGACCACGGGGATGACGGCGCTGCTGGCGATGGGCGGCGTGCTGGGCTTCGTGCTGGCGGCCCGGCGCCTGGGCCGGGGCGCCGACCCGTATCGCCTGGCCGGGGCTGGGGCGCTTGCCGGCCTGCTGGCGTTCACCGCCGTGGTGTTCGCGGCGCCCTTCGACAGCGTGGCGCTGTTCGCCGTGGGCGTCGCGGCCATCGGCTTCGGCGCCGGGCTGTTCGCGCACTGCACGCTGACGGCGGCGATGGCGACGGCGCCGCGCGGCCAGGTCGGGCTGACGCTCGGCATCTGGGGCGCGGTGCAGGCTTCGGCCGCGGGCGGTGCCGTGGCGCTCAGCGGCCTGGTGCGCGACGGCGTTTCGGTGCTTGCGGACCGGGGGGCGCTGGGCGTCACGCTGGTTCACCCGGCCACCGGCTACGTCGCGGTGTATTCCATCGAGATCGCCTTGCTGTTCGTGACCCTCGTCGCCATCGGCCCGCTGGTCCGCCTGGACCGGTCCAGCGGGCCGGTCGCCTACGCCTAAGACCTGTGTTCCTCGCTCAACCCTTTGACCGCTGAGGCCTTCCCATGCAAACCGGCGCACTGACTGGCTACATCGACGTCGCCCAACTGGTGCTCTATGTGTTCTGGTTGTTCTTCGCCGGGCTGATCTACTACCTGCTGCGCGAGAACAAGCGGGAAGGCTACCCGATGACCCCCGACCGCAACGGCTTCCGTGCGGAGGGCTTCCCCGGCGTGCCGCCGCCCAAGACCTACTTCCTCGCCGACGGCAACACCCGGATGGCGCCGCGGGCCGAGCCGGCGGAAACGGTCAACGCCGTGCCCACCGCCAACTGGGAAGGCGCGGCGCGGCAGCCGACGGGCGACCCGATGCTGGGCGGGATCGGCCCCGGGGCCTACGCCCAGAACCGGCCGGACGAGCCGGACCACACCTTTGACGATGCCCTGCCGAAGATCGTGCCGCTCCGCGCCGCGCCGGAATTCTGGCTGGCGACGGAGGACCCGGACCCGCGCGGGATGCAGGTGTTCGGGGCCGACTGGGTGTATGCCGGACGGATCGTGGACGGCTGGGTGGACCGGTCGGAGGTGGTGATCCGCTACTTCGAGATCGAGCTGGAAGGCAGCGGCGACCACGTCCTGCTGCCGCAGCACTACGCGAAGATCAACAGCAAGACACGGCAGATCAAGGTCAACGCCATCATGGGCGCGCATTTCCACGACGTGCCGCGGCTGCAGAACGCCGAGACGATCACGCTGCTGGAGGAGGAGAAGCTCGTGGGCTACTACGCCGGCGGCCTGCTGTATGCGAAGCCCACCCGGCTGGGGCCAGTGCTGTGAGCGCGGGTGCTGTGAGTGCGGGGGCTGCGGCAGCCGGGGGACGCCTGCCGCGCGGCCTGCCGGAGCGGCTGCCCGACGGCGAGCGGCTGCTGTGGCAGGGTGCGCCGGACTGGCGGGTGCTGGCCCGCCACGCCTTCCACCTCCGGGGTCTCGCGCTGTACTTCGGGGTGATCGTGGCATACTGCTTCGGCTCGGCGGCGCTGGGCGGCACGCCGCTGGCCGGCGCCGCGGTGTCGGCGGCAAAGCTGGCGGGCTTGGCGCTGGTGCCGATCAGCTTTCTGGCCGCCTACGCCTGGGCGGTCGGCCGAGTCACGGTTTACAGCATCACCAACCGCCGGGTGGTGATCCAACTGGGCCTTACCTTGCCGATGACGATCAACCTGCCGTTCGCGAAGATCGAAGCAGCGGCGTTGAAGTCACGCGCGGACGGCACTGGCGACATATCGCTCTTGCTCAATGCCAAGGACAAGGTAGCTTACCTGGTACTCTGGCCGCACGCCCGGCCGTGGCGCTTGGCGCGGCCGGAGCCGATGCTCCGGGCCGTTCCGGACGCCGGGCGGGTCGGGCAGTTGCTGGCACGGGCGTTGGCGGCGTCGGCGGACATGCCGGTGGCGGCGGTGCCGGACACGCAGCCGGGCCACGTGGCTGCCGGCTCGAAGGCGCCGGTGGCCGCCTAAGAAGACTGGACTGAAGGGAGGCTTGCCTTGACCACACCGTCCCCGTTCCCGCGCGCCATGCGCCTTGGCATCTTCGCCACCGTGGGCTTGTCGCTCGTCCTCGCGGCGACCGGCCGCATGACCCACATCGGCGCGGTGCAGGCGACGGGAACCCTGGTGGCCACCCGCGACCTTGACTTCGCTGACGGCATAGACGGCTCCGTGATCGTGACGGACGCGCGGGACGGGTCGCCGGTCCAGATCTTCACCGGGGAAAGCGGCTTCCTCCGCGGCACGATGCGCGGCATGGCGCGCACCCGGCGGAGCGAGGGCGTCGGGCCACAGACCCCGTTCCGCTTGTCGGCCTGGAGCGACGGGCGCCTGACCCTCGACGACCCGGCCACCGCGCGGCACATCGAGCTGCAGGCGTTCGGCTCCACCAATACGGAGGTGTTCGCCCAACTGCTCACGGCGCACGGGGGAACGCGATGAGCGGGGGATGGCTGCTGGGCGGCGAGACCGTCGAGGTCATATGCGACGTTGACATCGAGCAGACCCCGCTTTCGTTCCACGCCCACGCCGTCCCGGACGGCATCGACATCCGGCCCGGCGACAGCGTGCAGGTACACGGCGTGCCGTCCTCCATCGACTTCGGCGACGCCGTGACCTGCCGCTGCCCGGCAACCGTCACCCGGGCTGGCGCGCTGACGCGGTGGTGGACGGAGTTCACCGCCATGTTCGAACTGACGGAACTCTACGAAGTCGGCTTCTTGCCGAAGGAGAGCTGAGCCATGGCCACC
>CALMAB010000363.1 GCA_937858325.1 uncultured Acetobacteraceae bacterium | reverse complement strand
TTGGAACACCAAGCCGAGCCGCTCCCGCCGCCAGCGGTCACGGGCGGGAGCGGCCAAGGTCCAAAGCTCGTCCCCGCCCCCACGGATGCTGCCCCGGGCCGGGCGCTCGATGCCGGCCAGGGCGTGCAGCAGGCTGCTCTTGCCCGCGCCGGACGCGCCCTCGACGGCTGTGGCGCTGCCGCACGGCAGCGACAAGCGCGGCACCGCCAGCACGGGACCGATGCCGGGAAAGGCGATCAGCAGGTCCCGCACCTCCAGCGCCGGCCCTCTTGGCAGCGCCTCAGCCGCGGCGGAAGCCGGCATCGCGCAGCCGGGCCTGGCTGACGAAGCCGGTCGCCGGGTCGGTCCAGGAGCCAAGCTCGAACCGGCCCGTCACCTCGATCACCTCGTTCGGCGCCGTGGGTTGGGCATCGTGTTTAAGATAAGCGACCACGATGTCGGGCGGCCACTCGGCGTCCGACGAGCAGAACGGGCACATGCTCAGCGGCTCGCGGGTAAGCACGAAGAAGTCGGCCTCCGCCTTGAGCGGCGGCGCCATGAAGCCGGCCACAGTGACAGCGTGCCCGGCCAACGCCTGCGCGCGCTCGGAAAAGCGCAGGCCGGTCACGCTCCAACCGGAATACAGGTCGTCGAACCGCAGCCGCTCCGCCGCCCGGGCACGGCCGGCCGCCAGCAGCAGGGCCGCCAGCAAGGCGCGGCGCGGCAGGCTACGGTGCGCCAAGGCCCAGGGCCTCCGCCATGGCGCGGAACACGAAGGTGTTGTCCACGAAGCCGCGCAGCCGCTCCGACCCTGGGCCGGTCGCCCGCAGCAGCGCGTCGTCCGCCGAATGCACCCCCTGCTCCGCATCGCGCGGCAGGTTGCCGGTGCGGAGCTGCGCGCCCGGCATGTTCCCCTTCTCGTTCGCGACGTAGGGTCCGTTGGGGCCGCTGCGCACCGCGGGGACGCGGGGGCCGTCCAGGCTGGGCCGGTAGGTCTCGTAGTAGTCCGGGAACGACGCGTAGAACATCGCGAGCCGACGCGACACGTCCACGCTGGGCGGGTAGCCGCGGGCGTCCGGCGCCGGGTAGTTCGGGAAGCCGGCGTCGGCATAGACGCTCACCCTGTCGCGCATCTGCTCGGCCTGCACCTCGTCCCGCACGGTGCCGACGATGCCGACGCCGTGGGTGTGGTCCGGCACCACGATCACCAGCGTGTCGTCGCGGGTCCCCGCCCAGTCCAGCACAGTCTTCAGCGCATGGTCGAGCATGATCGTGTCGTACACCGACCGCTCCCAGTCGATGGGATGGTTGAACTTGTCGATCAGCCCGCTCTCGATCATCAGAAAGAAGCCGGCCGGGTTGCGCTCCAGCACCCGAAGCGCGGCGGACACCTGCTCCGTCAGGTCCGGCTGGTCCGGGAAGCGCCCGACGCTGCCCTTCTTCAGGTAGAACCGGTCCAGCGCGCCGTCCATGTTGCCGAGGTTGAACAGGCCGAGCAGCTTCGTGGTGGACGGATCGGCCGCGGCGGAGAGCGCTGCCGCCGTGTCGGCAAAGGCGTAGCCCCCGTCGCGGAACGCCGCGATCATGTCCCGCCCGTCCCGGCGGCGCGACCCTGGCACCGACTGCGGCAGGAAGCTCGCGGAGCCGCCGCCCATCACGACCTCCGCGCCGAACGCCAGGAGTTGGTCGGTGATCGGCACGTAGTCGCTGCGGCGCCGGGTGTGGGCGAACACGCCGGCCGGGGTGGCGTCCTGGATTTCCGTGTTGGTCACGATGCCGACCGACATGCCGAGCCGGCGCTTCACGATCTCCCCCAGCGTCTCGACCTTGGGATGCGCCAGCGTGTCAGCGGCGCGGCTGGCATACACGCCCAGCGCGTTGACCGCGCTCTTGTGCCCGGTGTTGTAGGCGCTGGCGCTGTTGGCGCTGTCGGTCACGATGCTGTCGGTGCCGGAGGTGCCCACGGTCGCCATCTGCGGCAGACCGTCCATGGCGAGCGGGCGACGGTACTTCCCCTGCTCGATCCCGCCCACCAGGATGCGCGCGGCGGTGACGTTGGCCATCGCCATGCCGTCGCCGATCATCAGCACTACGTTCTTCGCCCGGCGCGGTCCCGTGGCGGCATACACGTCCCAGGTGACGGTGGCGGTTTGGTCGCCATCCGTCGCGGTCACGATGTACTCGCCGGGCTGGTTGATGGACACGTCGCGCAGCAGGAGGGCGGATGCGTCCTTGCTGTCTTCGCGGGCGATGAACTCGGCGGCGCGGCCCAAGGCGGCGGCGGGGTCGCGGTTGTTCAGCGTGACGCGGACGCGGGACGGGTCGGCGAGGCCCGGGAACTCCACCTTGAAGTCGAAGCGGCTGCCGGCCAGGATCGCGGCGCGGTCGATGGGATAGATCACTTGGGCAAACGCCGCCCCCGAGGCCAGCAGCCCCGCCGCCAAGCCGATCACCGCCGCGCGCATCCAGCCTCTCCCTTGCTCCCAGGCCGACCCTAGCCCGGGCGGGGCCGCGATGTCAGGCCGTCCTCAAAATGTCATGCGCCGCTACGGGCAGATATAGCCGGTCCCGCCCGGCGCCTTGAAGCAGCCCACGGACTCCGGGAACAGCGTCTTGGGCAGGTACAGGATCGCGCCGGGCACGAAGATGGTGAAGGCGATGGTCGCGAAGAACACGAGATAGATCGGCAAGGACGCGCGCAGCGCGGTGGAGAACCGCACGCCGACGAACTTGCTCGCCATCAGCAGCGCCAGGCCATAGGGCGGCGTGATCAGCCCGAAGGCCAGCGTCACGATCAGCACGACGCCCATGTGGACCGGGTTGATGCCGGCGCTTTCCGTCAACTGGTTCACGACCGGCATGAAGATGATGATGGCCGGGATCGGCTCGATGAAGTCGCCGACCACCACGAACACCGCGACCAGCAGGAACATGATCGCCATCGGGTCGGTGCCGGCGGCGTCGCCGATCCAGCCGGCGACGACGATGGGGCCGCGCAGGTACGCCACCAGCCAGCCGAAGGCGGACGCCGCGGCGATGGTGATCAGCGGCAGGCTGAACACCAGCCCGGCCTCGACGAAATCGCGCGGCAGCCGGCGGAAATGGCCGGGCTTCAGCAGCGGCAGCACCACCAGCAGGATGTAGGCGATGGCGACCACCCCGGCCTCGGTCGGCGTGAACCAGCCGGTCATGATGCCGCCCAGCAGGATCAGCGGGATCCGCATCGGCAGCGCCGCACTCCGCCCCGCCTGGCCAAGCTGCAGCAGGCTGGCGCGCGGG
>CALMAB010000362.1 GCA_937858325.1 uncultured Acetobacteraceae bacterium | reverse complement strand
CGCGTCCAAACCCAGCCCGGCCGCCGCGGCGGCGCCCGCGACCTTGTGCACCAGCACGGTGCCGGCGATGCCGCGCCGCCCGGCGCCTCCACCCGCGCCGAGCGCCGCGTCGTCGTCCACCACGACGGTCGCGACCCGCAGGCCTTCCGTGCGGGCGATCTCGGCAGCCAGGCCGAAGTTGAGGCGGTCGCCGGTGTAGTTCTTCACGATCAGCAGCACGCCCGCTTCGCCGGCCACCGCGCGGATCGCGGCCAGCACGGCATCGACGCTGGGCGAGGTGAACACGTCGCCGGCCACCGCGGCGGTCAGCAGGCCCGGGCCGACGTAGCCCGCATGGGCCGGCTCGTGCCCCGCGCCGCCGCCGGAGACCAGCGCGACGCCCTTCCGGTCCCAATCGGCGCGGACCGCAACCGTTTCGCCTTCCAGCAAGGCGATGCCGGGGCTGAGGGCGGCCAAACCTTCCAGCATCTCGGGCACCACGGCGCCGGGTTCGTTGATGAGCTTTTTCATGCGGGCCTCCCCTTTGGACCTTGCTTGGGCGCTTCGGCACGGCATTGCTTGACCAAGCGCGACGTTTGTCACTACGGTCTCACTTAAGAGAATGTGCAGCAAGCACGTGCAGGGGAAACGCATGACGATCCGTCCGCCGACCGATTTGGCAGGGGTGAACCGCCGCACGCTGCTGACCGGGACGGCGGCGCTGGCTGCCGCGGCGGGGCTGGCGTATCCGCGGCACGTCTTCTCGCAGACCGAGAAGAACCACCCGCTGGCCGGCAAGTCGATCCGCATGGCGATCCTGGGCATCGCCGGCTGGCTGCCGAGCAAGCTCGGCGTCGATATGTCGCCCGACTTCGCCAAGTATGCCAAGGCGCGCTACGGCTATGACGTGTCGTTCTCCTTTGCCGACGCGCCGTTCGGGCAGCTGTTCCAGAAGGCCGCGACCTCGCTCGCCACCCGCAGCGCCGAGTACAACATCATCATCTCCGACAGCCAATGGCTGGGTGCGCTGGCGACGCCGAAGTGGATCGTGCCGCTCAACGACATCATCGCCAAGAACAAGGAACTCGACATCGAGTGGTTCGCCCCGGTGGTGCGCCAAGCCTACCAGACCTTCCCGGACGGCACGGCGAACCGCTACGGCTTTCCGCAGGAAGGCGACACCATCGCGCTGTTCATCCGCAAGGACCTGCTGGACGCGCCCGGCGAGGCGGACGCGTTCAAGGCCCGCTACAACATGGAAATGCCCAAGACCTGGGAAGACTTCGAGAAGTTGTCCATCGAGGACTACACCAAGCTCGCGGAGTTCTTCACCCGGCCGGACAAGGGCTACCACGGCGCCGCCATGCAATACTCGCGCGAGTACGATTTCATCAGCTGCCCGCTGCTGTCCTTCATGCGCAGCCAGGGCGGCGACGTGTGGGACCCGAAGACCGGCCAGGTGCAGGGCATCCTGGACACCGCCTCCAACGCCCGCGCGATGGAGCAGTACAAGGCGATGCTGAAGTACCAGCCGCCCGGCGCCATCAACTACGGCATCGCCGAGATCGTCGATGTGTTCGCCCAGGGCAAAGCGTTCTCCGCCTGGCAATGGGCCGCGGTCGGCAAGGCGATGATCACGCCGGCGATGCAGGGCAAGGTGCTGGTGGTGCCGCCGCCGGGCTTCAAGCAGGCGGACGGGTCCTTGAAGCGCGACTACATCATCGGCGGCCAGCCCTGGGTGCTGAACGCGTTCAACGACGACGCGCACGCCCGGGTGGCGCTGGACTTCATGAAGTGGTGGTACCTGCCGGAAACGCAGATGGAGTTTGCCAAGCGCGGCGGCAATCCCTGCGACAAGGCGACGCTCAGCGCCGAGGGCTTCGACGATCTGCAGCCGTGGTATCGCACTTATAAATACATGCTGCCGCGCAGCTCCGACTTCTGGCACGACCCGAAGTACAGCGAGATGCTAGCGGTGCAGCAGGAAGCCTTCACCGCCTACGCCACCGGCCAGATCAACGACCCGGCCCACGCGCTGGCCTACGTCGCGTGCAAGCAGCAGGACATCCTGTTCGACAGCGGCACCGCGTCCAAGCAGCCGTCCGGCGCCTGCGCCGGCATCCGGCTCTAGGCTTGCCGAGCGAGGCCGCAGCACCCCGGCTGCCCGCGCCGGCCCTCCGGGGCGGAGTCGCGCGGTTCCTCGGGCGGCCCACGGTGCTGCCGGGGCTGCTGCTGATCCCGGTGCTGGCGTTCTTCATCGTTTGGAACACCATCCCGACGCTTTGGCTGCTGGGGCTGAGCTTCTACCGTTTCTCTCTCACCTCCGGCCGCGCGCCAATCTACGCGGGGCTGCTGAACTTCCAGAACATCCTGAACGACAGCGGCGTGTGGCTCGACCTCAGCCGCACCCTGCTGTTCGTGGTGAGCGGGGTCGGCATCCAGACGGTGCTGGGCGTGGCCCTGGGCCTGCTGTTCTGGAACAGCGGGCGCTTGCCGGGCCGCCGGGTGGCGCTGACCCTGCTGTTCGCGCCGATGGTGCTGACGCCTGTGGCCAGCGGCACGTTCTGGCGGCTGATCTACGACCCGACCTTCGGCGTGCTGAACGCGATGCTGCGGGGGGTGGGGCTGTCCGGCGCGAACTTCCTCGGCGACAGCAGCACGGCGTTTGCCGCGGTGCTGGTGGTGGATGTCTGGATGTGGACGCCGTTCATGGTGCTGATGACCATGGCGGCCCTCGCTTCCGTGCCGAAGGCGGAGCTGGAAGCGGCCGAGATCGACCAGCTTTCGTGGATGCAGCGGATGCGGCTCGTGCTGCTGCACCACGGCAAGTACATCCTGATGCTCGGCATCCTGCTGCGCACCATCGACAGTTTCAAGACGATGGACCTGATCTACAACATGACTTTTGGCGGACCCGGCACCACGACGCAGCTTGTCGCCATCACGCTGTATCGCCGGGCGTTCGAGGCGTTCAACATGGGCTGGTCGTCGGCGCTTGCGGTGATCCTGCTGCTGATCTCCATCGCCTTCACCGCCACCTTCATCTTCGTGCTGCATTGGCGCGACAAGGCGGATGCATGATGCGGGCCTCGTGGCGGGATCACGCCTACCACGCCGTGCTGTGGCTGGTGGCGCTGGTGTTCTTCGCGCCGATTGCCTGGATCATCCTGAGTTCGTTCAAGACCGCCGACCAGATCCTGGCGACGCCGCCGGTGCTGCTGTTCCGCCCGACGCTCGACAACTACGTCCAGCTTTTCGCCCGGGACAGCTTCCTGCACCAGTTGTTCAACTCGCTGTTCCTGTCGGTCTCGGCGGTGCTGATCGCCGTCGCCGTGTCGTTCCTGGCGGCGTTCTCCTTTTCGCGGTTCAAGCCGGCGGGCACCGACTTCCTGATGTTCCTGCTGCTGTCGATCCGTATGCTGCCAGGGTCGGCGGCGATCCTGCCGGTTTACCTGATGTACGTGGGGTTCGGCTGGAAGGACACCTATGCCGGCATGATCCTGTTCTACGCGATGTTCTCGATCCCGTTCTCGGTCTGGATCCTGAAGGGCTTCATCGACGGCGTATCGCCCCGGTTCGACGAGACCGGGCGGGTGAACGGCGCGTCCTGGCTGCGCATCATCGCCCGCACCATCCTGCCGCAGGTCATGCCCGGCGTGATCGCGGCGCTGATCTTCAACTTCATCTTCGTGTGGAACGAGTTCCTGTTCAACTACATCATCGGCGGCTTGCAAACCTCCAACGTGCCGGTGGCGCTGAGCACAGGGCTTTACAGCAGCGGCGGCGTCGATTGGACGTTCATCTCGGCGCTCACCACGGTGTACCTCGTGCCGCCGGTGCTGGTGGTTTACCTATTCCAGCGTTATTTGCTGGTCGGCATGACCTTCGGCACCGTGCGCGGCGAGGTTTGATGTCCCGGCTGGTCGCCCGCGCCGAGCTGGCGTTGATCTGCATCATGGCCCTGGGCTTCGTGCTGATCGCGCAGCAGGCGGCGTTCGGGCTGTATCAGGCCGGGCTGCTGACGGTGATTGGCAGCACGCTGCTGCACATCGCGGTCGGCAACCTGCCGCCGGACGCCGGGCCGGTGCGGGCCTTGGCGCTGACGGCGGCGATCCTCCTCGTCGTCGCCGCGGTGTTCGGCGCCGGCATCCTGCTGGTGCCGGTGCTGGCGCAACTGGGCCGATGAGCCGCATCCGGTTTGAGGGCTTGACCAAGGCGTATCGGGGCACGGTCGCGCTCGACCGGGTGGACCTGGACGTGGCGCTTGGCAGCTTCACCGTGCTGTGCGGGCCGCCCCGTAGCGGCAAGTCGGTGCTGTTCCGCCTGCTGGCTGGGCTGGAGGCGCCGGACGCCGGGCGCATCCTGTTCGACGGGCGGGACATCACGGCAACCCCGGCGACGGAGCGGACGCTCGGCTACGTGCCCCAGTCCTTCGCGTTGTTCCCGCACCTCAGCGTGTTCGACAACATCGCCTATCCCCTCGCCTTGCAGGGCGTGGCCCGGCCCGAGATCGCCCGGCGCGTGGCGGAGGCGGCGGAACTTCTGCGCATCGGCGCGCTGCTGCCCAAGCGCCCGGCGCAGCTCAGCGGCGGGGAGAAGCAGCGCGCCGCCATTGCCCGCGGCGTCCTGAAGAACGCCGACATCTTCATCCTCGACGATCCCTTGGTCGGCCTCGACTTCAAGCTGCGGGAGCGGCTGATGGACGACCTCAAGGAGATGCGGCGGGCGCTGGGCGCCACCTTCTTTTACGCGACCTCGGACAGCCTGGAAGCGCTGACGATGGCACAGGACCTGGCCGTGCTCGATGCCGGGCGGCTGATGGAGGCGGGGCCGGCGGCGTCCGTTTATTTCCGGCCTGCGCACGTGCGGAGCGCCGAGTTGATCGGCTTTCCGCGCTGCAACGTGTTGCCGGGCGTCGTCGCCGACGGCCGCTGCACGAC
>CALMAB010000361.1:7510-19725 GCA_937858325.1 uncultured Acetobacteraceae bacterium | reverse complement strand
TTTCCATCAGCACTTCCGGCTCCACGCCGCGCGACTTCGGCTCCAGCACCAGCCGCACCTGCTCGGTGCTTTCGTCCCGCACGTCGCCAAGGAACGGCAGCTTCTTGGCTTCCAGCAGCTCGGCGATCTGCTCGATCAGTCGGGCCTTTTGCACCTGATAGGGGATCTCGCTGACCACAACGTGCCAAGCGCCGTGCTTGCCTCGTTCGACCTCCCACTTGGCACGCATGCGAAAGCCGCCGCGCCCGGTCTCGTAGGCTTGCAAGATGGCGGCCGGATCCTCGATCAGCGTGCCGCCGGTCGGGAAGTCCGGGCCGGGCATGTGGGCCAGCAGCTCGGCCGTCGTGGCCTCAGGGTGCTGGATCAGGTGGATCGCCGCGGCACAGACCTCGCCGGCGTTGTGCGGCGGAATGCTGGTGGCCATGCCGACCGCGATGCCTGCGGCGCCGTTTGCCAGCAAGTTGGGAAAGCCGCCCGGCAGCACGACCGGCTCGTTCTCCTCCCCGTCATAGGTTGCGCGGAAATCCACGGCGTCATCGTCGATGCCGGACAGCAGGGTCTGCGCGACCTCGGTGAGACGCGCCTCGGTGTAGCGCATCGCGGCGGGGTTATCGCCGTCGATGTTGCCGAAATTGCCCTGCCCCTCGATCAGTGGGTAGCGTGCCGCGAACTCCTGAGCCAGCCGGACCAGTGCTTCATACACCGAGGCGTCGCCATGTGGATGATATTTGCCGATCACGTCGCCCACGACCCGGGCGCACTTCTTGAAGCCGGACGCCGGGTCAAGCTTCAGTTGGTGCATGGCATAGACCAACCGCCGGTGCACCGGCTTCAGCCCGTCGCGCACGTCCGGCAGGCTGCGCGACATGATCGTGCTCAGCGCGTAGGCAAGGTAACGCTCGCTCAGCGCATCCGCGAGCGGCGTGTCGGCGATCGTTCCGGTCAGGTCGTCAGGCATCTCGGCTCTCCTGTCTGGAACATATAGAGAACTACGGGCTCGTCGCCAAGGCCGAAACCCGGTCGTACAGCATGTGCCGCGCTGGCGGCAACGGCTGGTGCTGATGCCCAAAGGCGTCTCGCGCCAGGAAGTGCCCGGTCAGATCGAGGCCGTCGCGCCAATCCTCCGCAGATGCCGAGTTCCTGCCGACGAGGAAGCCCGGCAGGCGCAGCAAGCGCGGCCGCCACTCGCCCGCGGCGTCGTCCGACACGGCGCGGCCGGTCTTTGGCGACACCCAGGCCAGCCCGGTCGTCACCCCGGACACCGCGCAAGCCGAAAAGTCCAGCCCGTAGCCGAGTTCCGCCAGCAACACGACCTCCCAGCGCACGAGGTCCGTCAGCGAGTCCGGCCCCCGCGCCAGCCCGGCAATCGACTGCACCAAACCGGCAAACACCTTGGGATGCGGCTCGCGCTCCGGCAACGCTCCTTCCGCCACGGCGCAAGCGGAAGACAGCATGGCGAGCGACAAGGCGTCGTCCATCGCCAGCGCCGCGCCGGGATGCACCAATTCCGCCGTCATGGACCCTAGTTGGTCCGGAAGCCGGGCGACCCACCGTGCCTGCACGAGGTTGCCGGGCTGCCAAGTGGGGGCTTGTGCCCGGGAACTGCCGCCCCGGGCGAGGCCGTGATGCCGCCCGTAGCTCTCGGTCAGCACCGTGACCAATGCGTCGCCCTCGCTGTGCGGGCGGGCAGCCAGGACGATGGCGGGCGCCTGCCACTCCATCGGCGCCGCTACGCCGTGTCGTCGAGGCCGATGGCCCGCAGCCGCGCGCCCTCCTCGTCCCAGCCGGCGCGCTCCTTCACGTTCAGGAACAGGTGCACCGGGCGTTCGAGAAGACTCGTCAGCTCCTTGCGGGCACGGGCGCCGATCTCCTTGATGCGACCGCCTCCGGCCCCGATCAGGATCGCCTTGTGCCCGGCCCGCGCGACATAGATCGTCGCGTCCACCCGCACCGAGCCGTCCGGCTTCTCCTGCCAGTTCTCCGTCTCGACCGTGGTGCCGTAGGGGATCTCCTCCTGGATCTGCAGGAAGACCTGCTCCCGCACCAGCTCGGCCGCCAGCAGCCGGTCCGGCAGGTCGGTCAGGTCGTCGTCGGGGTAAAGGTGCGGCCCGGCCGGCACCCCCGCGGCGAGGGCATCCAGAAGGCGGTCCAGCCCGCCGCCGGTCGCGGCGCTGACCATGAATGTCTGCTCGGCCGGCAGGATCGCGCTCAGTTGGGCGGTCAGCGGCAGCAAAATGTGGGCCGCGATCAGGTCGATCTTGTTCAGCACCATCCAGGCGCGGCGCCCCCGCTCGGCGATCTGCCGGGCGATGGCGAGCACCCCCTCCGTCGCGCCCGCCTTGGCATCGACCAGCAACAGCGTGAGGTCCGCGTCCTCCGCCCCTGTCCAGGCTGCCTTGACCATGGCGCGGTCCAGCTTGCGGCGCGGGCGGAAGATTCCGGGCGTATCAACCAAAAGGATCTGACTCGGCCCGCGCATCAGGATGCCGAGCACGCGAAACCGCGTCGTCTGCGCCTTGGGCGTCACGATGGACAGCTTGGCGCCGGTCAGCCGGTTCAGCAGCGTGGACTTGCCGGCATTGGGCGCGCCCACGATGGCGACGAAACCGCAGCGCGGCTCGATGTGTTCCGTGCCGGAACCGTCAGGCTGGTCGGTCATGTCAATCTTCCAAGCAAATCGGCCGCCGCCAGGCGCTCGGCCAAGCGTTTGCTGCCGGCACGTCCGGTGCCCGTCTGGTCGCACGCGGACACGCTGATCACAAACTCCGGCGCGTGCGACGGCCCGCTGCGTTCTACCAGTTGATAGATGGGGAGCGCGAGCCGCCGCGCCATCAGCAGTTCCTGCAACGCGGTTTTCGGGTCCTTCGGCGGCAGCACGAGCGAGTCCATCACCGGCTGCCAAGCCCGCCGCACGAACCGCTGCGCCGCCGGCAGCCCGGCATCAAGGTACAGCGCGCCGATCATCGCCTCCATGGCGTCGGCCAGCACGTTGGCAAGCTGACCCACGCCGGCCCGCGCCTCGTTGGGCGCGACCGCCAGCGCCTCCGACAACCCGGCCGTTTCCGCAATGGTCGCCAGCACCTTGCGCGACACCAGATGCGCGTGCCGCGGACCCAGCTCGCCCTCTTGCTCATCGGGGAACCGCTCGATCAGCCAGTCCGCCATGACCAGGCCGAGCACGCGGTCGCCGATGAACTCCAGCCGCTCGTTCGAGCCGACGCCGCGCCGCTCTCCCCGGCGAAGCTGGCCGCGCCGGCCATGCGCGGCTGAACGGTGGGTCAACGCCTCGTGCAGCAAGGTGGGACGGGCGAAGCTGTGGCCGAGGATGGCCTCGGCCGCCCGGAACTGGACGGCCGGATCGGGCGAAGGCTCGTTGCCTGCGCCGGTCAAGTGATGCCGTGCAGCAGCCGGTTCCAGCGGATTTCGAGCGGCCAATCCCAGAACTTCCACCACGGTGCCCAGCCGTCGATTGAGAAAAAGATGAACTCCGCCCGGCCCACCAGATTTTCAACCGGCACGAAGCCCACACCGCCGCCCGGGTCACGGCTGTCGCTGGAATTGTCACGGTTGTCGCCCATGGCGAACACGTGGCCGTCAGGAACCTTGAACTCCGGCGTGCTGTTCAGCCCACCCTCTTCATACATCTTGATGATGTCGTGTTGCAGGCCGCCCGGCAGCGTCTCCATGTAAAGCCGGGCGACGGTGCGCGACCCTTGCTCGTCGTCCGTGTAGTCACCGGCGGCCTGGCGCGGCACGAGGGTGCCGTTGATGTAGAGTTGGCCGGACTTCATCTGGATGCGGTCGCCGGGCAAGCCGACGATGCGCTTGATGTAGTCGGTTTGGTTGTCGCGGGGCCATTTGAACACGGCAATGTCCCCGCGGTCCGGCAAACTCCCAAAGATCCGTCCATTGAACAGATTGGGCGCGAATGGGATGGAATACCTGGAATAGCCGTAGCTGTATTTTGACACGAACAGATAATCGCCGATCAGCAACGTCGGGATCATCGAGCCGGATGGAATGTTGAAGGGTTCGAACGCAACGGTTCGGATGCCGACCGCGATCAGGCCGGCGTAGAAGATGGTCTTGATGTTGTCGATCAAGCCACCCGGTTTTTGGTTCGCCATTATGCAGAGGTGATCCGGTTCACAGGAATGGCGGGATCAAGCCGACGCCGCCCCGCCGTGTCAAGGAACCCCGGCCACAGGCAGTGCCGAGATCACTACCTGCGCGAACGCATAAGGGTACTCGTCCGTTACCGTCAACGCCATCGAGGGCTGCATCCCGGGCGGCACCAACGCGAGCAGGCGGGCCTGGGCGCCTCCAGTCAGCGCCAACGTCGGCTGCCCCGATGGCAGGTTCACCACGCCCATGTCCGAATGGAAGACACCCATCCGGAACCCGGTGCCAAGCGCCTTGGCGCACGCCTCCTTGGCCGCGAACCGCTTGGCGAAGGTGGGAGCATGGAGGCTGGCGGTGCGCCGCAGGGCGCGCGCGCGCTCCACCGGCGTGAACACGCGCTCCAGGAAGCGGTCGCCGAACCGGGCCATCACCGCCTCGATCCGCCGGATGTCGCAAAGGTCCGAGCCAAGCCCCAGGATCAAATGCGCCTCACCAAGTCAGCCTCGCGCCCGCTCGACCTGAGTCACCCCGCTCGCCGCTCTCAGCCCGGCGATCACGTTCGACAAGTGCCGGAGGTCCCGCACCTCCACATCCAGCACGACTTCGAAGAAGTCTTGCTGCCGATTGGTGATCTTGAGGTTCGTCACCGCCCCTTCGTGCTTCGCGACGGCGTTGGTCAGGCTTGCGAGCGTGCTCGGCTGGTTCACGGCGATGGCGCTGATCCGGCCAATGTGGGTGACCGGCTTGCCGCCGGCGAGAGGAAGGGGTGCTTCCCAGCCCACGTCGATGAAGCGTTCGGGTGTCGCGGCGAAACTCTCAAGCGTTTGGCAGTTCCTCGTATGGATCGTCACCCCTTTTCCGGTCGTGACGATCCCGACGATCTGGTCACCCGGCAGCGGATGGCAGCACCCGGCATAATGCACCGCCATGCCCGTCACCAGCCCGGTGATCGGGATGCCGCCGTCGCGCGCCGACACCCGGCCGGGCCGCGGCGGCAAGCTCGGCAGCATACGCGGCGCCCGCGGTGCCTGGCGCAGCTCCGGATAGGCCGCGTGCACGACATCCTTCGGACCGATGTTGCCGTTGCCGACCATGACATACAGCTCGTCCAGCGACGTCGCCTTGAGGCCCTTCAGCCCGGCTTCCAGCACCTTCTCCGACCCATCCAGGCCCTCTTGCCGGAATGCCTTGGCCAGGGCGGCGCGGCCGGCGTCGAGGTTGTTCTGCCGCTGCTGCTGGGCGATGTAGCGCCGGATGCGCGCCCGCGCCTTGCCGGTGACGACGAACCGCTCCCACGCCGGGGACGGCACGCCGTCGCGCGCCGTCATGATCTCAACCTGGTCGCCGTTCTGCAGTTCGTGCCGGAGCGGCATCAGCCGCCCGTTCACCTTGGCGCCCACGCACTTGTCGCCGACTTGGCTGTGCACGGCGTAAGCGAAGTCGATGCTGGTCGCCCCCCGCGGCAGCTCGATCAGCTGACCTTTCGGGGTGAAGCAGAATACCTGGTCTTGGTACAGCTCAAGCTTGGTGTTTTCCAGGAACTCATCCGCTGCCTGTGAATTCTCCAAGATCTCCAACAGGTCCTGCACCCAGCGGAACCGCTGCAGCTCGCTGGATGAGGCGTCCTGCTGCTTGTACAGCCAATGCGCCGCCACCCCGTTTTCAGCCACGTCGTGCATGTCGGCCGTGCGGATCTGCACCTCGATCTTCTGGTTGCGCGGCTCCCGCAGGGTCACGCCGGTGTGCAGGCTGCGATAGCCGTTCGACTTCGGCGTCGAGATGTAATCCTTGAACCGCCCGGCGATCACCGGATACGCGGCATGAACTGCGCCGAGGGCCATGTAGCAGGCATCGCGGGATGGCATCACCACGCGGAACGCCATGATGTCCGACAACTGCTCGAACGCCACGTTGCGGCGCTGCATCTTCTCCCAGATTGAATAGGGCGACTTCTCGCGGCCGGTGATCTCGATGGGAGCGGCGCCGCCCTCGGCGCAGATGCGGTGCAGTTCCTCCCGCACCTCCTCGATCACGTCCGCGCCCTGTCCGCGCAGGAAGTTGAGCCGGGCCTGGATCGTGTCGAACGCTTCCGGCTCGATCTGCGCGAAGGCCAGCGTTTGCAACTCGGTCTTCAGCGCGTCCATGCCGATCCGCTCAGCGAGCGGCGCGTAGATTTCCATGGTTTCCCGCGCCGTACGCATCCGGCGTTCCGGGCTTTGCACGTAGTGCAACGTCCGCATGTTGTGCAGGCGGTCGGCCAGCTTCACCAGCAGGACGCGGATGTCCTTGCTCATGGCCAGGACCAGCTTGCGGAAGTTCTCCGCCTGCTTGGTGCGGTCCGATTGCAGTTCCAGCCGGGTCAGCTTGGTGACGCCATCCACCAAGCCGCCAATGGCCGGGCCGAACTGCCGCTCCAATGCGGGGAGAGTGACCGATGTGTCCTCGATGACGTCATGCAGCAAAGCAGTCACGATGCTTGCCGTATCCAGGCGATATCCCGCCAGGATTTCAGCCACTGCGATAGGATGCGTGATATACGGGTCGCCGTTCTCTCGGGTCTGCTGCCCATGGGCCTGTGCAGCGAGCGAGTAGGCAGCGTCCAACAGGCCCGTATCCGCCTTGGGATCGTAGGCCAGTATCCTTCCGGTCAGCCTGGACCGACAATCAGACAGGCTGCCGGGCTTCGCGGGGTCAGACCGAGCGTCGGACGATGCCAACCCATCGGGCGCACGAACAGGGCGCGGCGCCCGGCCTATCACGGCCGCCCCCCGTTCGTACGATTTTGTCTAGCGGCGGGAACGGCCGCCAAGCTCCGCCTCGATGGCTGCCTCGATGTCGTCCGGCGAAAGATCGCCAATCGGCATCGCCGAGGCTTCTTCCTCGGCCGACACGTCCTGCAGGCCGAAGATGTTCTGGTCCGTCGGAATCAGGTCCAGCACCTCTTCATCTGCTGGCTCCGGCTCTGGCGAGCGGGACAGCGACTTGATCAGGTCCTGCTCCAAGAGCGGCAGCGCGACTGTCTCCTCGGCGATCTCGCGCAGTGCCACGACCGGGTTCTTGTCATGGTCGCGGTCAATCGTCAGTTCCTCGCCGCGGCTCAAGTTGCGGGCGCGCTGCGCCGCGAGCAGGACAAGCTCAAACCGGTTCGGAACCTTTTGAACGCAATCTTCTACGGTCACGCGCGCCATGCGTCCGGTCTCCACCATTGATATCGGTTGAACGATCCATTTAAGCGAGCGATACCCGTTCAGCAAGTGCCCGTCACAATGCCTGGACGTCTTGGCCCGCCACCGCCGCCAGCATTTTGGCGACACTGAGGCGGAGCACGGGGTGCGTCCAGCCCGGCTGGACATCCCGAAGCGGGGCCAACACGAAGGCACGATCCTGCAGCCGCGGATGCGGCAAGACGAGCCTCGGCGTTGCCATGACAAGGCCGTCCATTGCCAACAGATCAAGGTCCAAGGTCCGCGCCGCGTTCGGCACGCCGCGAACCCGGCCCGCTTCCGCCTCGATCACCTGCAGCATTTCCAAAAGGGGACAAGGCTCGACGGCGCCGCTCAGCCAGGCTGCGCCGTTGACGAAGCGCGGCTGGTCTGACGCGGGGATCGGCTGGGTGGCGAACCACCGCGATACCTTCCGCAGCTCAAGGCCGGGCAATTGCCCGAGCTGCCCGACTGCCCATCGACAGGTTTCAAGTGGCGTGCGTCCCCCGGGGGAGGCGAGATTGGCGCCAATCGCGACCAGGATCGTTTGGAACATCCCATAAGCTTCCTATCAAGGCTTGACCCTTCACGCGTGGGCCGGCATCCCGCTTGACCATGCACGACGACATGGTTTGCCATTGAATGCCGAGTGATCAGCCCCCGCGTGACTGTCCGCTCTGCCCCCGGCTGGTGGCCTACCGCCATGCCAACCAGCAGAGCCACCCCGACTGGTTCAACGGTCCCGTCCCGAGCCTCGGCGACCCCGATGCTTCGATCTTGGTCGTCGGCATGGCGCCCGGCGTCAAAGGCGCGAACCGGACCGGGCGGCCGTTCACCGGCGACCATGCCGGCATCCTGCTTTACGAAACCTTGATCCGTTTCCGCCTCGCGACCGGCGCGTATGACGCCCGGCCGGACGATGGCATGCAGCTCCACGGCTGCCGCGTGGTGAACGCCGTGCGTTGCGTGCCGCCCGCCAACCTTCCCCAGCCCGTCGAAGTGCGGACCTGCAACCGCTTCCTCGCCGCAGAGCTGAAAGCCTTGCCGAAGCTTCGGGCCGTTCTGGCTTTGGGCGTTCTGGCCCATGCCGCCGTCCTACGTGCTTGCGGCCTCCCCGCCACACGCATCCGTTTCCGCCACGGGGATGTGACCGAGCTGCCGGACGGTTTGCTGCTGGCGGACAGCTACCACGTTTCGCGCTACAACACGAACACCGGGCTGCTGACGCGCGAGATGTTCGAACAGGTGGTACTCAACCTCGTGACGCGGATCGCAGGCGAGGCGCCGCGCTAGGTTACGCTCATCGCTGCCTGGATCGCCGCGGCGAGGCGGCCGCGGTCCGGCTCATCCGTCGAGCCGTAGGTTCCGGCGATGGCCCCATCTCTCCCAACCAGCACCTTGTTGAAGTTCCACTGCGGCTCCCAGCGCCGTTGCTCGCGCACCCAACGGTAGAACGGCGACGCATCGGCGCCGCGGACGTGGCCAAGGCCCGCCATGGGAAAATCCACGCCGAACGTCGCCTCGCAGAACGCCTTTACCTCGCCGTTCGACCCGCTTTCCTGGCCGAAGTCCTGGCTGGGCACCCCGATCACCGCGAATCCCTGCGGCGACAAGCGTCGGTGCAAAGCCTCCAACTGGCGATATTGCGGCGTGAAGCCGCAGAACGAGGCCGTGTTGACGACCAACAGCACCCTGCCCTGGAACTCCGCCAGTCGAAGCGTGCCTTCGTCGATGGACGGGAACTCGAACGACCACGCCGTGGCAGGGGCAGGGCCTGCCGCCACGCCGGCCAGCGCCGCACCACCGATCAATGCTGCCCGTCGCGAAACGCCCATGCTGCCCGCCCCCTGCTTGCTCGCTTGCATGTGGGCGGGGCGAACGGAGCTGGCAACGGTCAACCCTTGTCCCGCATCAACCGGGCCTTGTCGCGCTGCCAATCGCGCGCCGCGATGGCCTGCCGCTTGTCCTGCTTCTTCCGGCCCTCTCCCACGCCCAGCAACACCTTCGCCACCCCCCGGTCGTTGAAGTGGATCTGCAGTGGCACCACCGTCAGCCCGTCCCGGGTGGACGCGCCGATCAGCTCGCCGATCTGCTTGCGCTTCAGCAGAAGCTTGCGCGGTGCCCGCGGCTCAAACCGAGACAATACGCCGGCCTGGTACTCCGGGATGTAGCAGTTGAAGAGGAACAGCTCGCCTTCCCGCTCCCCCGCCCAAGCCTCGGTCAGCGTGGCGCGGCCGTGGCGCAGAGATTTCACCTCGGGGCCGCGCAGCACAAGCCCAGCCTCCATCGTCTGCTTGATCGTATAGTCGAACCGCGCCTTCCTGTTCTGCGCGGCCACGCCGTGCGAGATCAGGCCCGACTTCTTCTTGATCTTGTTGTCCGCCACGCCGCCCGGTCCTAGTTCAGCAGCCCAGCTTCGAGCATCGCCGTCCGCACCTGCGTCCGCGTGGCGTCTGACACCGGGGCCAACGGAAGCCGGCAGTGCCCGCTGCCGTGCCCCATCAGGCTCGCGCCGTACTTCACCGGGCCGGGATTGCTTTCGGCGAACATCGCGTCGTGCAGCGCGAGCAGCCGATCCTGGATCGTCATGGCCTGCTCGGTCTCTCCATCCTGCCAAGCGCGGTGCATCTCGCTGCACAGCCGCGGCGCGATGTTGCCGGTCACGCTGATGCAGCCATGGCCGCCGGCCGCCAGGAACGCCAGCGCCGTGTGGTCCTCCCCCGACATCTGCACGAACCCAGCCCCGCAGGCGCGACGGGTGTGCAGCGGCCGCGCCAGGTTGGCGGTCGAGTCCTTGACACCCACGATGTTCCGATGCCGCGCCAGATGCGCCATGGTCTCGACGCCCATGTCGATCACGCTGCGCGACGGGATGTTGTAGATGATGATCGGCAGATCGACGGCATCGGCAATGGCGGTGTAGTGCAGGATCATGCCCTGTTGGGTCGGCTTGTTGTAGTAGGGTGTCACGACCAGAACGGCGTCGGCTCCCGCTGCCTTGGCGTGCCGGGTCAGCTCGATGGCTTCCGCCGTGCTGTTCGACCCGGCGCCGGCGACCACCGGCACCCGCCCGGCCGCGACCTCCACTGCGATCTCCACCACGCGGCGGTGCTCGTCATGGCTGAGCGTCGGGCTTTCTCCGGTGGTGCCCACCGGGACGATGCCGTGAGTGCCCTGCTGGATTTGCCAATCGACGAAGGCGCCGAACGCGGCCTCGTCCACCGCGCCGTCAGGGCGCATGGGCGTGATCAGGGCGACATACGATCCCTTGAACAACGGGTTGGACATGGCGAGCCTCGGGCACAGACGGGGATCGCGAACCTAGGCACATGGGGGATGCACCGCAAGGCTGCCTTGCGCTAGAAGCCATCATGCGCCGCCCCGTGCTCCTGTTCGTGCTGGGCCTGTCCCTGCCGGTCCATGCGGCTGCGCAGGACGTCATGGGCGCGGTCAGGCTGGAGCGTTGGGCGGAGGCCGACGCCCTTGCCGCCGCGTCGCCTGATCCGCTCGTACGCAAGCTCGCGCTGTACTTCCGCCTGCTGGCCCCCGGCGCCGCCCGTGCCGCTGAACTCGCGGCATTCATCGCGGACAACCCGAACTGGCCGCAGCAGGTGCTGCTCGCCCGCCGCTTCCAGGAGGCGCTGGCCGCGGATGGAGACGACCAAGCAACGCTCGGACAGTGCCAGCAGCGCCCCGCCGCAATGGAGTCGGCGGCTGCCCTGCTGCGCTGCGCCGAAGCCCTGGGCCGCGCCGGCCGCCTGGCCGAGGCGGAGCAGGACGCCCGCGCGGCTTGGGTGAAGGGCGTGGATCCAGCGGGTGAACTCGGTTTTATCCACGCCTGGGGTCGTACGCTGACCGCCGATGACCAGTGGCGGCGCTTTGACCGGTTGGCCTGGACCGACTCCGGCCTGCCCGGCGGACCCGGAGCGCGTCAGGCAATCCGGGTCCACCCGGCCAATCGCCCGGCCGCCGAGGCTCGGCTGGCACTGCGGCGCGACGACCCCTCCGCCCCTGCGTTGGCCACGGTTCTCCCCGCCTCGGCGCGTGCCGACCCGGGTCTTGTCCTCGACCTCGCTCGGTGGCACCGCCGTGCCGGGCAGGACAGAACCGCTTTGGCCATCTGGGTCAAGGAAGGCGGCCCCGCTGAGGCCGCCGCCCCGGACGACCGTCGGCCGGCGTTCTGGGACGAACGCAACCTGCTCGCCCGGCGGATGCTGCGCGCGGGCGACCCCGCCGCCGCCTATGCCCTGGCCAGCGGCCACCGCCAAGCCGGCGAGGCCGCAATCGACGCGGAGTACCTGTCCGGCTGGATCGCGCTGCGCCGGCTGCAGCAGCCGGGCGTTGCGGCCCGGCATTTTCAAACGCTTGCGGCCCTGTCCCACGCGGCGATCACCCAGGGCCGGGCGCACTATTGGATCGGCCGGGCCGCGGCGGCGCAGGGCGATGTCACGGGCGCGCAGGCCGCTTATGCCCAGGCCGCTGCGTGGCCAACCACGTTCTACGGCCAACTCGCCGTCCGCGCCTTGGGCGACGACGACGCGGCGCTCGCCGTCCGCATCCGCGCCACGCGCGACCCGGCATGGAACGCCGGGCAGGCCATCGCTTTCATCGGTCGGGAACTGGCAAGGGCGGCGGCGCTGCTCGTGGCCTGGGGCGAGCCGCGCCGGGCCAAGGCGTTCCTGTTGCGCTTGGGCGAGACGGCGCCGGACCCCGCCGAGCGTGCAATGGTTGCCCGGATGGCCCTGAGCCTCAGCTTGCCGGACCAAGCAGTGGCCATCGCGCGGCGGGCCGGGCGGGACGGGCTGATGCTGCCACAGGCCGGCTGGCCCCTCGCCGTAGAGCCGCCGGAAACCGCGGTTGAGCCTGCCGTGACGCTGGGCCTGATCCGGC
>CALMAB010000361.1:0-7500 GCA_937858325.1 uncultured Acetobacteraceae bacterium | reverse complement strand
GCTTTGACGGTCAAGCCGGAAGTCCGGCGGGCGCGCAGGGCCTGATGCAGCTCATGCCGGCCACCGCCGCCAGCGTCGCGCGACAATTGAACGAGGCCGTGAGCCTGCCCGCGCTGACAGCCGACGCCGCTTACAACATGCGGCTCGGCACGGCCTACCTCCAAACGTTGCTGGACCGGTTCGGCGGCGCCTTGCCCTTGGCGCTGGCTGGCTACAACGCGGGGCCGAGCCGGGTGCTGGATTGGCTCGCCGGCTACGGCGACCCGCGGACCGGCGCCATCGACATGATCGACTGGATCGAGCTGATCCCGTTCAACGAGACCCGCAACTACGTGCAGCGCGTGATTGAGAACGTCGTGATCTACGCGGCCTACCGCGGCACCAGCGCGCCGCACCCGCTTGCGCGGTCCGCCGGGTGAGCCGCTCCGTTGCGAGCTTTTTCGGCGTCGGCTTCTTTCCGATCGCGCCGGGAACCGCGGGGTCGGCGGTGGCGCTGCTGATCGGCGCCGCGCTGATGCTTGGGCCGCCCTGGCTGCTGCCGCTCGGCGCGGCGCTCGCTGCGGCGGCGGGCTACCTCGTCATTCCGCGCGCCGTGACCGACCCCGAAGCGGACCCGGGATGGGTCGTGATCGACGAGGTCGCCGGACAGTGGATCGCGATGCTGGGGCTTGCCGGAATCTCGGTCGCCGGGTTGGCTGCGGCCTTTGTGGGATTCCGCGTGCTCGACATCTGGAAACCAGGCCCGGTCGGTTGGGCGGATCGTCAGCCCGGCGCGTTCGGCATCATGACGGATGACATCATTGCCGGCGTCGTCGTCGCGTCAGTGCTCTACCTCATCCGGCAACTAGCCAACCTCTGAGTGGAAGGGCACCCCGCATGTTCGACTCAAACCTGATTCGGGCGGCGACGGCCCTGCTCGCCGAATGCCGGTCCCGCGGGTTGATGCTCGCGACGGCGGAAAGCTGCACCGGCGGCCTGATCGCCGGCGTGCTGACCGAGATTGCAGGGTCTTCGGACGTCTTGGACCGCGGCTTCGTCACCTACTCCAATGCCGCCAAATCGGACATGCTCGGCGTGCCGCCTGAACTGATCGAGGCAAACGGCGCGGTGAGCAGCCCGGTCGCCGCCAGCATGGCGGCTGGCGCGCTGCTGCGCTCGCGGGCCGCGCTCACGGTCGCAGTCACCGGCGTCGCGGGACCTGGCGGCGGCAGCGAAAGCAAGCCCGTAGGCACCGTCTGGTTCGGCCTTGCCAGCCACGGCGCCTCACCTTCAACGCAGTGCCAGGTGTTCTCCGGTGATCGAACCGCCATACGCCGGGCGACGGTGGCGCACGCCTTGGTGATGCTCGATGCGGCGGTGAAAGGCCGGTAAGCCTACCTCAGCACCACGTCCCGGATCGCCGAGGCCGCCTCCATCACCTGCGGCGTCGTCACGTCGAGGTGCGTGCAGGCACGTGCGCGGTATTGGCCCATGACCGAGATCAATACCCCCGCTGCCCGCACGCGCGTCGCAAGCTCCAGCGCCGTCAGCCCCGCGCCGCGCGTGTCAAAGAACACCAGGTTGGTTTCCGGCAGTTCAACATCTAGGCCCTCGACTTGCGCCAGGCTGCGTGCCAGCACTCGGGCGTTTTCGTGGTCGTTCGCCAGCCGGTCCACGTTGTGATCCAAGGCATACAAGCATGCCGCCGCGCAGATACCGCCCTGCCGCAACGAGCCGCCCAGCCGCTGCTTCCAACGCCAAGCCGCGTCGATGAACCCGGCCGAGCCGGCGAGCACCGCCCCAAGCGGCGCGCCGAGGCCTTTGGTGAAGTCAAGCCACACCGTGTCGAAGCCGGCCGCCATTTCCGCCGCAGGGACCCCGGCTGCCACCACGGCATTCATCAAGCGCGCGCCATCCATGTGGGTGACCATGCCGTGCACGTGGGCCGTCGCCGCCACCTCGTTCAAGGTCGCCAAAGGCCAGATCGCACCGCCACCGAGGTTGGCGGTCTGCTCGACTTCCACCATTCGCTGCGCCGGCGAGTAGCGGGACACCGGACGGATCGCGGCGGCCAGCGTGTCCGCCGAGAACACGCCGTGATCTCCATCCAGCGGCGAAACCTGCACGCCGGCCAGCGCCCAAGGCGCGCCGCCCTCCGCCGTCGCGATGTGCGCGGTGTGGTGCGCCAGGATTTCGTCACCCGCCCGGCATTGCGTCAGGATGGCGACCTCGTTGCACATGGTCCCGGACGGCAGGAACATCGCCGCCTCTTTTCCGAGCAACGCCGCCATGCGGTCGCACAACGCCCAGACGGTGGGATCGGCGCCGTGCTGCTCGTCCCCGACCTCGGCCGCCATCATCGCCTGTCTCATCGCCAGGCTCGGCTTTGTTTGGGTATCCGAATACAGGTTGACCCGCACCGGAACCGTGTCGTCGAACCGCGGCGGGGCATAGGTCATGCTGACTGGTTCCGTTTCAGGACTTCGCCGGCACGGCGGCCGGGGTTACGGCAATCGTCGCGGCCGGCGCGCCGTACACCTCGCGCGCACGCTTCAGGAAGGCGTTGACCATCAGCTTCACGGCATTGTTGAACACGACCCCAATGGCGGCTTGCAGCACGCGGCTCCTGAACTCGAAATCGACGTAGAACTTGACATTGCAGCCTTTCGGGTTCGGCTCGAACGTCCATTGGTTGTTCAGGTAACGGAACGGCCCGTTCTCGTACTTGACTTGGATCTGATGCGGCCGGTCCAACTCGACCCGGCTGGTGAAGCTCTCGCGGAACGGCCCAAACCCGATAGTGAGGTCCGCCACAAGCTGCGTTTCGGTATGAGACTTCACCCGCGCGCCGGCGCACCAGGGCAGGAAAGCTGGATACTTGCCGACATCCGCCACCAGATCGAACATCTGCTCCGGGCTGTAAGGCAACACCTTGTGCTCGGCATGTGTCGGCATGGCTAGGCGGCCACCAACGCAAGCTGCTTGGCACGGGCGTCGCGCAACTGCGCGAAGTCCGCGTCGGCGTGATACGAACTGCGGGTCAGCGGCGTGGCGCTCACCATCAGGAACCCCTTCGCGCGGGCCATTGCGGCATAGTCTGCAAACTCCTCTGGCGGCACGAAACGGTCCACCGCCGCGTGCTTCACCGTGGGCTGCAGGTATTGGCCCAAGGTCAGGAAATCGACGTCGGCTACCCGTAGGTCATCCATGACCTGCATGATCTCCGCACGTTGCTCTCCCAGCCCGAGCATCAGCCCGGATTTGGTGAAGATCGTCGGGTCCACCATCTTCACCCGGTCGAGCAACCGAAGCGATTGGTAATATCGCGCTCCAGGCCGGATGGTCGTGTAAAGCCGCGGCACCGTCTCCAGGTTGTGGTTGAACACGTCGGGCCGCGCCTCCGCCACCACCTCCAGCCCGCCAGGCTTGCGCAGGAAGTCAGGCGTCAAGACCTCAATTGTCGTGCCCGGCGCCGCCAGGCGGATGGCACGGATCACCGCGGCGAAATGCGCGGCCCCCCCATCGCGCAGGTCGTCCCGGTCCACCGACGTGATGACCACATGCCGCAGCCCCAGCTTTGCCACCGCGTCCGCCACCCGCCGCGGCTCATCCGCGTCGAGCGCTTCCGGCTGGCCGGTCCGCACGTTGCAGAAGCTGCAGGCGCGGGTGCAGGTGTCGCCCATGATCATCATCGTCGCGTGGCGTTGCGACCAGCACTCGCCGATATTCGGGCAGGCCGCCTCCTCGCAGACCGTCACCAGCCGGTTCTCGCGCATCAGCGTCCGGGTCTCGTGATAAGTCGGGTGGTTGGGTGCCTTGACCCGTATCCAGTCGGGCTTGCGCTGGATCGGATTGTCCGGACGGTTTGCCTTTTCGGGATGCCGGGCGGTGCCCAAGCCCGGCCCGGCCCGGCGATGATCGACCACGATACGCGACGCCATGCGGCCTCCCGGCACAAAAACAGAAACTTTCAAGTGGATGGGACCAGGCCACCCGTCAAGCGAGGCCTCAGAAGTGGATCGCCCGGCCGTAGGCGTCCAGCACCGCCTCGTGCATCGTCTCGCTGACCGTTGGGTGCGGGAAGACAGTGTGCATCAACTCGACCTCGGTGGTTTCCAGGGTGCGCGCGACCGCGTAGCCCTGGATCATCTCCGTAACCTCGGCACCGATCATGTGGGCGCCCAGCAACTCGCCGGACTTCGAGTCAAACACGACCTTCACCATGCCTTCCGGCTCGCCCATCGAGATCGCCTTGCCGTTGCCGATGAACGGGAAGCGTCCCACGCGGACTTCGTGCCCGGCCGCCTTGGCCCGGGTTTCCGTCATGCCGACGGAGGCGATCTGCGGGCGGCTGTAGGTGCAGCCGGGAATGTTGCCGACATTCAGTGGCTTCACGTCGTTCTGCCGAGCGATGCTCTCGACGCAGACCACGCCCTCATGGCTTGCTTTGTGCGCCAGCCACGGAGCGCCCGTCACGTCGCCAATGGCGTAGATGCCGGCCTCCCCGGTGCGGCAAAACTCGTCGATGACGATGTGGCCGCGCTCCACTTTCACCCCCGTGCCTTCCAGCCCCAGGTTCTCGATGTTGCCGACGATGCCCACGGCCGAGATCACCCGGTCCACGGTGATGTCCTGTGTCTTGCCCCCGGCCTCAACCGTGGCCGTCACGCTGTCCCCGTTCTTCTGCACCTTGGTCGTCTTGGCCGAGGTCAGGATCTTGATCCCCTGCTTCTCGAACGACTTGCGGGCGAACGCGCTGATCTCCTCGTCCTCGACCGGCAGGATGCGGTCAAGCATCTCCACGACCGTCACCTCGGCACCCATGTTGCGGTAGAAGCTTGCGAACTCGATGCCGATGGCGCCGGAGCCGACCACCAGCAGTGACTTCGGCATGGCCGGCGGCACCATGGCCTCGCGATAGGTCCAGATCAGCTTGCCGTCGCCCTCCATCCCCGGCAGTTGCCGCGCCCGCGCGCCGGTCGCCAGGATGATGTGCGGCGCCGTGAGCGTCGCGGTCTCCTTGCCATCCTTGGTCACGGCCAAGGTGCCCTTGCCCGCAAGCTTCGCCGCCCCCTCGAACACCGTGACCTTGTTCTTCTTCAATAGGTGCCCGACGCCGCCCGCCAACTGCTTCGCAACCTTGCGCGACCGCGTGACGATCTTGGGCAAGTCGAACTGCACATTCTCGGCGCTGAAGCCAAACTCGCCGAGGTTGTGCAGCAAGTGGTTAATCTCGGACGAACGCAGCAGCGCCTTGGTCGGGATGCAGCCCCAGTTCAGGCAGATGCCGCCCAGGTGCTCCCGTTCCACCACCGCGGCTTTCATGCCGAGCTGCGCAGCGCGGATCGCCGCGACGTAGCCGCCGGGGCCTCCCCCGACGACGACCACATCGAATTTGCTTTCCATGAACCGATCCTAAAGCATGGGCTACAGCATCAAGCTGAGCGGGTCCTCGACGATGCCCTTGAACACGGCCATCCACTCGGCGCCGAGCGCCCCGTCCGCCACCCGGTGATCCACGCTCAGCGTGCACGTCATCACCGTGGCAACCGCAAGCGTGCCATCCTTCACCACCGGCCGCTGTTCCCCGGCGCCCACCGCCAGGATCGCGGCCTGCGGCGGGTTAATGATGGCCGTGAACTGCTTCACGCCGAACATGCCGAGGTTGGAAATCGAGAAGCTGCCGCCCTGGAACTCCTCCGGCTTCAGCTTGCCGGTCTTGGCGCGGGCACCCAAGTCCTTCATCTCGTTGCTGATCGCGGCCAGCCCTTTCTGGTCGGCCTTGCGCACGATCGGCGTGATCAGCCCGTCCGGCATCGACACCGCAACGCTGATGTCGATGTCGTCATACAGGATGGTCGCGTCCTCGGTGAAGGTCGCGTTCACCTTCGGCACCCGGCGAAGCGCCGCGGCGGCGGCCTTGATGACCAGGTCGTTGACCGAGAGCTTGAACGCGCCGGGTCCGTCCTTCGGCGCCCGCCCGTTCAGCTCGGCGCGCAGCTTCAGCAACGCGTCGATCTCGACGTCCATCGTGACGTAGAAGTTCGGCACGAGCTGATGGCTTTCCAGCAAGCGCCGCGCGATGACCTTCCGCATCGTCGAGTTCGGCACGAGCCGATGCGGTGCCGTGACCGGCGCCGCCGCGGGCTTCGGCGCGGGCTTTGCTTCCGGCTTGGCCGGCTGCACCGGCGGCGGGGCGGCCGCGGCCTCCCTGGCACCCGCTTGCGCTTCGACCGGCGACGGCTGCGGCGCGCCCGGCGCCTGTTTCGCCTCGATGTCGGCGCGGATGATGCGGCCGTTCGGGCCGGAGCCTTTGATGGATGACAGGTCGATGTTGGCCTGCTTGGCCATCCGCCGGGCCAGCGGCGAGGCGAAGACTCGTTCGCCTTCATGCCCGGACGTAGGGTCATGGCCGTTGGCCTTTGGCGCCGGCGCGGCGGCGGGGACGGGCGCAGCAACCGGAACCTGTGCCGCCGGGGGCTGGGTAGCCGGGGATTGAGAGGCCGGAGCCTGGGCTGGCGGTGCCTTGGGTGCCGAGGCAGCCGCTTCCTCCCCTTCGCCAGCCAGCACGGCGATCGGTTCGTTCACCTTCACCCCGGCGGTGCCGTCCGGCACGAGGATCTTGCTGAGCACGCCCTCGTCCACGGCCTCCACCTCCATGGTGGCCTTGTCCGTCTCGATCTCCGCGATCACGTCACCGGCACGGACGTCGTCGCCCTCCTTCTTCAGCCAGCGGGCCAGCGTGCCCTCGGTCATGGTCGGCGAGAGCGCCGGCATCAGGATGTTCGTCGCCATGCTGCGCGCTCCCTCAGACGATCTTCTTAACCGCGTCAACCACCCAGGGCGGCTGCGGCAGCGCCAACTTTTCCAGGTTTGCGGCGTAAGGAAGCGGAATGTCCAGCCCATGCACCCGCACCGGCGGCGCATCGAGCCAGTCAAAGCAATGCTCGATCACCTGCATCGCGATCTCGGCGCCGATGCCGGCATAGGGCCAGCCCTCCTCGACCGTCACCACCCGGTTCGTTTTCTTCACGCTTTCGACGATGGCCGCGGTGTCCAGCGGGCGCAGGCTGCGCAGGTTGATCACCTCGGCCTCGATCCCTTGCTCCGCCAGCGTTTCCGCCGCCTTCATCGCCACGCCGACCATGATGCTGTAGGCGACGATGGTGACGTGCTGGCCGGTCCGCTCGACCTTCGCCTTGCCGATGGGCACGGTGAAGTCCTCGTCGGTCGGGCACTCGAACGTCTGGCCATAGAGGATTTCGTTTTCCAGCACGATCACCGGGTTCGGGTCGCGGATCGCCGTCCGCAACAGGCCCTTGGCGTCGGCCGCCGACCACGGCGCGACCACCTTGAGGCCCGGGCAGTGCGCGTACCAGGACGCGTAATCCTGGCTGTGCTGCGCCGCCACCCGAGACGCGGCGCCGTTCGGCCCGCGGAACACGATGGGGCAGCCCATCTGGCCCCCCGACATGTACAGCGTCTTGGCGGCCGAGTTGATGATCTGGTCGATGGCCTGCA